>CAZDAF010000301.1:0-5054 GCA_964503115.1 uncultured bacterium | reverse complement strand
CCCGAAAATATCTACGTTTTCTGTAAGGAAACTATAAATTCCCTCAGAAAGATTCTTCATCGTAATTTTACCGAATTGTCTTACTACATTTAAGTCTCTTCCGGCTATTTCAATAAAAACGGCTCTCCCGCAATTGCGAAAAGTTTTATATGGGTACCAGCCGGCGAAGAGTATCCTGTCGTTGATTACTTTAAAATCTTCATCGTCCAGATACTTTTCCCATGAAATATCTTTCCTGCTTTTGATCATGCGGGCATAATCAATGAGCATTGCGCCCTTTACTTGTTTTTTCTCTTTTTCATTTTCCGCCATCGTACACACCCCTTAGGTAAGACGACTGTTTCAGGGAAGACTAACGAGTTTTTATTTTGCCTGCTTGTGTTTCAACCTTTGTATTTTGCTTTTCCTCAGCGATTCAAGCAGCTTTGCGATCATACGTGAAATCTCTTCCGCTTTCGCAACCGGATTCTTGAATTGATCCTGGTTTATGTAACCTATGTCCGCTGCCGTATAAAGTTGAGTTCGAACCTCCCCTGCCGATTTATTGTCTCGCTCGAATCCTTCCGCAATGTTTGAAGAAATCGAAACGGAGGCTCTGCGGATTTGATCATGGAAGCCTCTATCGCCGGACAACTCTCGTGATTTACTTGTTTTATAAGCATTCTTGATTAAATCACGAGCTTCCCGCCAAACCCGCAGATTCTCGTATCGCTCTACATTTGCAATTCTTCACATGAAATTTGAAACCCTTCCTCTTATGGTTTCTCCACGTACTGGAAAGTCACCAGTACTTCGTCGAGCTTGTGTTTTTTCTTTTGGAAATTGTCTTTCATGGTTCCGGTGAAGACTGCGTAGAAGTATGGTTCATGCTGTGTAAAGAAGCACATCAGCCTGAAATCCTGACCCTCGATCTTGGCGTCATATATAACATAGATGCCCTTGAGGTTATTAAAGCCTCTTCTTTCGCTCTCGATTTGAGTGGGGTTTTGCAAAATATGTTTCTCGAAGAAAGCTTTGAACTGATCGAGGTCTACCGCTTGCCCGATTTCCATGCTGGCGATGGCTGCTACCATGGTGGTGTTTTCTTCGGAGTCGTTTGCGAGTATTATATGAGCCTGTTTCCCACCTTCCTTCACCATTACTTCGTATTGGGTGTTCCATCCGTCCGGGATTCTAACCTGCGCGTGATGGTTGACGTTGGTCATCCACGCCGCATATGCCGCTACCACTGACAGCGCCAGTAGCGCCGCACAAGCCACCAATACTTTTTTCATTTTTTTTCTCCTCCTTGATTAAGTGAATTTTTCGAGCGCCGCCCTTACGGTTTTCGGAGTCGGCGCGCACGCCCATTGGCCATTTTTCGTCTTATGCATTTTACCTATGCGTTCCGGCAGGGCCATACGAACCTTACCGGCTCTCACTTTCTTGTCCAACCGCATGACCTTCATTATTTCCGTCGGCTTCACCCCCTTTGGTAGCTTCAGCTTAAAGCCCATTTTGTGCAGTAACTCGTTTTGCCTTCTCATATCCCCGTTTGAAAAAATTTTCAGTCTCGATGCTATGTCCGCCTCGACAGCCATCCCCAACGCCACGGCTTCGCCGTGATTAGTGCGGTAACTCGAAAGTTTTTCGACCGCGTGTGCTATGGTATGGCCGTAATTGAGCACCTGTCGTAAATTCCCCTCGCGCTCGTCCTGCGAAACCACCCCGGCTTTTATGGCGCAATTTTTCGCCAGCACCCCCTCGAGCGCTTCCGGGTCGGCTTCGAGCAGCTTTTCGGCCTTTTTCTCGATGATACGGAATAATTTATCATCTGCCAACACCGCATGCTTGATCACCTCCGCCAGCCCGGCTCTCAGTTGGGCAACGGGCAAGGTACGCAGTAGCAGCGGGTCTATAAAAACCGCGCTCGGCTGGTAAAACGCCCCGACCATGTTCTTTCCCGCCGGAACGTCCACAGCGACCTTGCCCCCTACCGATGAATCCACCATGGCCAAAAGCGACGTCGGCGCCTGAACGTACGGCACGCCACGCATGTACGTGGCCGCCACGAATCCCGCCAGGTCGCCCGTTACGCCTCCGCCAAGCGCTATTATACACCCATCTCGCCCTAAATTGCCGGCAAAAAGTTCATTTTCTATACGCGCCTTGGTTGTCCTCGATTTGCTCCGCTCGCCCGCCGGAAAGCTGACCAGGCGGCATTTTAGCCCCCTGCGGCGCATATTTCGGGCAAGTTTTCCACCATATAAGTCCGCGACGCGCCGGTCGGATATAATCGCGTAAGATGCGGCTTCGGGCAGTAACGAGGGAATATTATCCAGCAGTCCTGATTGAACAAACACAGTGTATGAATCGTCCTTCCGACCGGCCAATTTCACCCGGATTCGACGCATCGAAAGAGTGTAAGTGAAAAATGATATGAAGGCAATTAACCGTTATGGCCGAAGCTGAAACCGCTTTATGGATGTTGCGAGGCCGTTTTCGATTTCCACGAAAACGCCCATGACGACCGGATCTTTCTTTTCAGGCTCGAGTCGCCGGGGGATGCCGTGAAGGAATCTAATCAGGACATTCTCCAACTTGAAGCCTATTACTCCGGCCCCACCACCCGTCATTCCTACGTCGCAAATAAAAGCCGTTCCGCCCGGCAGGATTTTCTCGTCCGCCGTTTGCACGTGGGTGTGAGTTCCGATGACCGCAGCTACTTTTCCGTCGAAATGCCTCGCGAATGCTTCCTTCTCGCTGGTGGCTTCCGCGTGAAAATCCACCACTATTGCCTCAACGGGCGGCAGGTCTGCAAGTATTTTCTCCATCGTGAGAAAAGGGCACTCGGACGGAGGCATCGTCACACGGCCCTGAAGGTTCACCACCGCTACCGGAGAGCCGTTGACTTGAACAACCGTCCAGCCCTTGCCGGGTTGGGTTCGAGGGAAATTCGCAGGCCGAAGCACGCGTTCCTCCTCATCGATCCAAGTCTCTGTCTCGCGTCTATTCCATACATGATTACCGGTGGTGATTACATCGATGCCCGCTTTTTGCAAGTCTCCAACTATACTTATAGTAATTCCGAATCCGGCGGCGGCGTTTTCGCCGTTAGCCACTACCAGGTTCGGATTATATTCTTCAAAAAGTCGCGGCATCGACTTCACAAGTACCGTCCTGCCGGGCCGGCCGATTATATCGCCTATAAAAAGTAGTCGCATTGTTCTAGGACGTTGTTCCTTTTTAAACGGGACAAATACTAAAGAGAACATTAATTAAGTTGAGCTTCTTGCAAAAACAAGGCAACCGAGCATGCTTCACCTGAGACAAGGGATTTAAATCCCTTGTCTGCCGCAACTTTAGATATACCGGTGTTAAGCAAACCATTCTTTTTGCAAGAAGCTCAAGTTATATATAATTGTCACCCTGAGCATAGCGAAGGGTCTCAACTGCTGAGATTCCTCGCTTCGCTCGGAATGATATGTCTCCTGTTTAATGCCCTGAGTAATAAGTTGATTAGACATTTTTATCAATCGCCTTTTCCAAGTCGTTCGGCTATTTCTCTGCCGACTATTTTGCCGGAGGCGCTGGCCTGGATAAGCCCTCGAGTGATTCCGGCGCCGTCTCCGGCGACGAAGAGGTTTTCCATGCCGCTTTCCAGTTTATCCGACAACTTCAGGCGGTGCGAGTAGAATTTAACCTCGACGCCGTAAAGAAGCGTATGCGGTGAATGTATGCCAGGGGCGATTTTATCGAGCGCCTCGATCATCTCGACAATATCCACAAGATGCCTGTAGGGCAGGACGAAACTCAAATCGCCGGCTGTGGCGGTTTTAAGAGTGGGTCTGACCACCGACCTTGCGATGCGTTCGCCGGTTGACCTCCGGCCGGTCAACAGATCGCCGAGCCGCTGCAATATCACTCCCTTGCCGATAAGGTTGGCCAAGCGGCTGATATGCCGGCCGTAACCGAGCGGGTCGTCGAACGGGTCGGTGAATGTGGTGCTCACCAGTATTGCGAAGTTGGTGTTATCCGTGCGGTGGGCGGTGTAGCTGTGGCCGTTGACGGTTACAAGGCCGTCGCTGGTGCGTTCGTCAACCACTTCGCCGTAGGGGTTCATGCAAAAAGTTCGCGCCTTGTCGTCGAATGTCGGGGTATAGTAAATTATCTTGCTTTCATAAGCGGTTTTGGTGAGCCTTTCAGTGACCACGGCCGGGACCTCGACGCGAACTCCTATATCCACGGGGCTGGGAACCGCACCCAGCCCGATGCGACGCACCTCGGAATCCATCCATTTTGCGCCCGATCTACCGGGGGCGGCTACCACGAATCGAGCTTCTATCTCCTCGCCGGAGCCGGTGACTACACCCGTGGCCCTGTTGTTGTCTGTAATTATACGATCCACGCTGGTCCGGCATTGCACCCGGCACTTCGCTCCAACGGTTTCGCGCATTCGTTGGAGGATGGCGGGGCAGTTATCGGTGCCGATGTGTCGTACGGCCATTTCGACAAATACCATGCGATGCCGCTTGGTTTCTTCTTTGAGGGCGGCGACATCAGGGGTTGAACCGCCGTAAATTTCTTGCGGCGCCCCGAATTTTACATAGGTTTCATCGGTCTCCTTTATCAGCTTCTCAAGTTCGTCCCTCGACATTAAATCATTTAAAAAGCCGCCGACTTCCGTGGATAGAGTGAGCTTGCCGTCGCTGTAAGCTCCCGCTCCGCCCCAACCGGACAATATGTTGCGTTTCGCTCCCGCCGCCTCGCGGTCGTCTATATCATCGCCACGCTCGAGTATGACTATGTCTTCTACGCCGGCTTCGATAAGAGTCAGAGCGGTGAAAATACCCGCAGGACCCGCGCCTACAATAACAACGTCATGCATGTATATCTCTCGCAGTCTTCAATTTCGTTCAAACATAAGCTGCTGACAGCAACGTATCCATTGGAATACGTATACTTTAGAACATTAACACCAACCCGCTTAAACCTCAAACGCTCAACTATTTACTGTTGTCTGATAAATTAGGAAGAATGGGTATTTGCGGTTTACGAGGTTGCTAAGGGACTGA
>CAZDAF010000300.1:0-5094 GCA_964503115.1 uncultured bacterium | reverse complement strand
AGTAGGGGCGTTCCGGTCTCGCCGGACTGTCGAAAACTCGGCCATTCGATGCAGTCTGTCGAATTTCTGGCACGGAATGTTACGCTCCCACGCGGCCAAAGGCGCGGTATGCGCAAAATTACATTCCGTGAAGAAGAAGTTGGGAAGTGGTTTGACAAACCGGGATTTATATCACTATATTGATAACGAATCCCACATGGTATTGAAAATGTCGCATGATGAGAAAAAACGTAAAGCCCCCAGGATGGCGGTGGATTACGAATTCTTTATGGATTACCGGGGGCACGTCTACTCAGGCAAAAGTCATGACATCTCGCAGTACGGAATGGGAGTCTTCGTTGATGAATCCCTTACGCTTGGGGAGAAGGTCGATTTAACCCTTGTTATCAAGGACCTGAATATAAACTTCAATATCAAAGGCGAGGTCAGTTATTGCAAGGAGAATCCCGATAAGTCCGAACACTCCCATCGATACCTGGCGGGAATTGAATTCACCGACGGCCATGAGAAAGTGATTCCGTACATAGAAAAAAAGCAGGTAAGCCGTTATTCACCTTCCCACACCATATCCATCAACGCCGACGTCGAGAAATGCTACAAATTGATTGCCGAATTCGAGCGTTATCCCGAGTGGACTACGGGCATAGGAAAAGCGCGGGTTGTCGAGCGCTATCCGGACGGTCGGGGCAAAATGGTCGAATTCGAGTACAATTTCTATATTCGTAAGTTTCGATACGTGCTTGATTACTCGTACGACGATGAGAATAACATTCTCAGTTGGGTAAGCGCAGGCGGAGATGAAGAACTTCTCGGCAACGTCGGCAGCTATACCTTTTTGCCTCGCGGCGAAGGTAAGACATCGGCCACCTTCCAATCGGAAATCACTATATCATTCGTTCCGTCCCAGCGAATAATCAACTATTTCACTACCGTCGTGATACGAAAGGAAATGAAGAATTTCAAGCGGTTTGTCGAGAAACAAAATCGTTAAAAAGCCGCCCGCACAAGGTCGAACTTTCTGGTCACCGGTATATTTTCGTTCAGATCGCCGTAATGTTCCTCGAATATACGGCGCATTTCGGTGAGCGCTTCGGAAAGAGCCTGATCGGGCACTTCCCACAGGAATGAGAACGTCCGGTCCTCAAACAGCTTTAAGATGATGAAAAGCGGCAGTTGCATGACGTGCTCGATGTTCGGCGGCAATGTCACCGAAGCTCCCATTTTTTCGAGTTCCCTTACGGCCTCTTCCATATTTTTCATTCCCTCTAATGTGCGATCTTTCAAGTCGAGCTTTTGGATGACGGGCGCCAGTTTTTGGGCTACTTCCGGTTTTATTCCGGAAGTGAGTTGTCTTGAAGCGTCGGGTTTGCTGCTTGCTTCGCCGGCCACCACTATCACGCCGTCGCCATTCAAAACACGCCGCGTTTCGGCGAGCACGTACCGCCAATCGGAAACGAGATGAAGCACATGCACGGCAAGCACCACGTCGAACGATCCGGTTTTGAAAGGGAGGGCGCAAACGTCGCCGCATACCAAACCCATACGGCCGTGCTTCTTTTCGCGTATTTTTCTCATCATTTTCATCGATATATCGATACCGCAGTATTGCGACTGCGCCATTTCGTAAAGCGGTCCCGCTATACGGCCCGTGCCGATGCCGAGTTCGAGCACGCGGCTGTGAGGCACGATGTCACCCACTTCGATCAGCGCGTCAAGCACCTCTTTTTGCATTTCCGGTGGCATTGCGCGCGTGGTGTCATACTCGTCGCTGACCCTATCGAAACTCATGCGTTTAGCCATTGCATTCCTCCGCGATAGTTATTGCTCATCGTCTTTTCGAAATTTCCCCAAAGCGTAGTACATACATGGGAGCCCGACCACCGCTGTGATAAGACAGAAGGTAATACCTATAACCAACATTTCGCCAAGACTCTGCAATCCCTGATAACTTGCCAGGCTGAGCGACCCGAAGCCCACGATTGTGGTCAATGCGCTGAAAAGCACCCCTCGGCCCGTGCTCCTTATCACAACCTTGATCCGGTCGACGCGTCGTCCCTCGTACAGCCATCGGTGCATCATGTACACACCGTAATCTATCCCGATGCCCATAATGAGCGGTACGATGCTCATGTTGACGAAATTCAGCTTGATGTCAAGCACAGCCATCATTCCTATCATCATAACCGCCCCGGTAAGCAGCGGGATCATGGTCAGCACCGCCCAGTAAGCGTTGCGGTAATCGAGCAGAAGCACTATAAAAACCGCCATGAAAGCGGCTGAGCCGATTATCAGGAAATCATGCTTTATCTGCACGAGTATGTTCTGAAAAATCACACCGAGGCCGCTCGCTTCCATGGACACACTCTTCAGCTCATAGACGTTGCGTTCCATGAAATACTCGTTCCAAATAATTTCACTCGGGAAGGCGTATATGCAGAACGCTCCATCGGCGCCTACGAAATGATCTTTTATTGAAGGTTGCAGCGAATCGACGGTGAAAGGTCCCGCGCGTGTCATTTTCCCGAACCGCCGCCACATTTCGGCGACATCCGCAGCCAGCCGGTGCTGAAGGTATCCGAGGTTTTCGAGCTTTTTATCAATATCCGGCCCTTTCATGTCCGCCAGCAGCGAATCGAGTAGAGCGCCCAGGCGCTTCAGATTTTCCTCGGCGCCCTCCTGATCCGCCAGTGCTGCGAGCGTTTCCATATCGTCAAACATAGCGCGAAGATGCTCGAGTTGAGCCGCCGCGCGGTCGTAATCCACGATGGATACAGGCTCATCGGCGGGAGGCGCATCGGCGGATATTTTGCCGATAGCGCGGTTGATTCTCGAAATAAATTCGAGCTTCACTTCCTGGTTCAAAGGTATGAAATCGCTGATGGCCTGCACCTTGTTGATCGAGCCTAAAAGACGCAGCTTATGCGCATAATCGCGATCCTGCTCGATGCTGTGCGTAAATATCATGCCGTAGTTTATGCCCCAGCCGAACATCTCCGGCATTTTTTTTATCAGCTCCATGCTTTCCAGGCCTTCGGCCTCGATTTTTGTGTAGTCGTACTCGAATTCCATCTTCGTGGCCAACCATGCGAGAACTGCAAAAAGGATTACCCCACCCACCAGTATCGCCGGCCAGGCGCTTTTTACGATGTGCGACAGCGTTATCATGGCCTTCGGCTTTCGCTCCTTGCGGGCGGATTTTTTCGTAGCGCCCACGTCGTGCCATACCATGAGTGAAGGCAGGAAAAGCATCATTACCGTACAGTATGTTAGTACGCCGTTCCCGGCTATAAAGGCCATCTGGTCGGCAGCGCGGAATGCGCCGGCGCTCATAGCGTAAAACGCCCCGGCGGTAGCCACCGCTCCGGTGATTATCCCATTTCCGGTTTGAACCATAGTTATCCTGAGCGCTTCGCGTACATCATGTTCCCTATCACGCTCTTCCCTGTAACGTGTGAGTATCAGTATGGCGTAGTCTATGCCCATGCCGAGTATTATCGAGCCGAATATACTCGTGATAACGTTGAGATAGCCGATAAGTATGTAAATCAGCCCGAAACAACATGTGATGCCCATACCGAGTGACAACGTCACCATCCCCAGCGGCCCGAGGCCGCGAAAACCGATAGCGAAAAGCAACAGCACTCCGATAAACGTCACCGAGGTGACCACTTTCATGTCGCGCTTTATCACACGCCGCTCGTCGCGCATGATGGCCATGTCGCCGGTCATATCCACCTTAACGTCGGGGTATGCGTTTTTCATGGATGCGTAAACGCCCTCGACGACCTCCATGAATTGAGTGTTCCACTTGAAGTCGTCGGTGGGTCTGGAGGCTCGAACCAGCATAAGCAATCGCTTGCCCTCGATGTCGGTGCGATACGGGTTTTCCGGGTCCAATTCACCACGGTATTCCTCGGGGATGAAGTTTCTTATGAGATCGCTGCGAAAAGCGTCAAGATCGGCGCTGCGACCGTCATTGATGATCTTTTTGGCGGTATTTAACGCAGTTTCGATTTGACCCGTAATTTCCACCATTTGCAGCGCGTCCTCATCGGAAAACTCTCCCCGCGCTATCTGCTTTTCAATCGATTTGTTAAGTCGATCCATCAGCGAATTAAAACGCAAGTCCCGAACCGTTTCAGCCACTTCGACCTTATTCTTCTCGAAAAAGTCGGCCATCCGCTCGAGTTCCTCTTCGTCCAGGAACAAAAGCGCATGGTCGATAAAAATGTCGGGGTCTATTTTGTAAAGGACGCGCTCGACATAGTCGCGTCGCTTGAGAAGTTCGGATGAAAAGTCGTCCGCAAAAGCTTTGGCTCGCTCGATGTCTTCAGCATTAACAATCACAAAGAGTAACGAAAGCCCGCCGAAGTTGGTGTTGGCGTAGTTGATACGTTGCACCTCGGGCGAATCCGGGTCGAGAAGCTCGATGATGCTGAGCCTGAGTTCGAGCCTCGATGCGCATAAGGCCATAATGGCGGTTATCACCATTGAGACCGCCACTATGGCTTTGTGGTGCGAGTATATCAACTCCGCAAGCCGGGCCAGTATCTTTTCCCTCATAGGGGGTTCCTCAAATCGCAAAATCGGTGCAAATTCTGTCGTGGGGACAATATCTCATAATGCGCGAATTTGCAAAAATCGGATTATCGTGGTGCGTGGGTGTCTCCTCACATCCGCGGATCCGGGGCGGGCAAGGGGCTTAAGCCCCTTGTCTCGGATGAGGTCGTATCAGTTTCCCTGTTTTTTGCAAGAAGCTCTTAAGTTAAAAATTACAAAGCAAGTTTAATCAAGGTAAATATTCCCAAAAAGCATGTGAAATAGCCGATTGAACTCTTAATAAAATGGGGAGGCATAATTTTCACGGTCCAGGTGGCAAGGGGAATGCTGAGCAGGGCGCCGACGGTAAGAGGCAGAGTAAGCCGCCACTCCAATCCACCTTTTAATATTACAAAAAGAACTACCCCCACGATGCAGGTGACTCCCTCGGCGAGAGAAGTAATCCCAACCGCGTTTTTTTCATTTATGCCGGCGAGTATCTGTCCGCTTGTCACCACCGGACCGTAGCCGCCTCCGCTCATACCCTTCTTAAAA
>CAZDAF010000299.1:0-5094 GCA_964503115.1 uncultured bacterium | reverse complement strand
CCAGATTAAGCGGTCCGGGGCTATGGAGACCTATTTTAATATACGAGAAAAACGCCGGGACGCTTGCGCCGTTGGAATCGGGCGAGTCGGGCGAGTGTCGGATATAACAGTTCTTAATATCCTTGCAAATCGTGCGTCAAATGTTAATATTTAACCCTTATTAAATCGATGGTGTGAAGCGCCGATTGCAAACAGGTTGATTTTCGGTATGAGTAATCCTTCATCTTGTTCTTCGAAAATAAACACGGACTTTGTATCGAGAAGAAAGGCGATAGGAGGCAGCTAAAGTGACCTTCAGAACTATAGACTATAAAAACGGAATAGTGACGATGATCGACCAGCGGCTTTTGCCCACGAGGGAGGTCTACAACAAGTACCGCGACCACAAAGGCGTCGGGCGGGCCATAAAGACCATGGTGATCCGAGGCGCTCCGGCAATCGGAGTCGCTGCCGCATACGGCATGGCGCTCGCCGCGCGAAACGCCGGAGACCTATCCGAAGGCCGGTTTTGGGCGGCTCTTGAAAGGGCTCGTGCGCATCTCGCGGCGCAAAGGCCCACTGCCGTAAACCTTTTCTGGGCGCTCGAGCGTATGATGGGAGTTGCGCGTCGAAACTCTCGGCGCAAACCGGCAGGGATAGCCAAAGCCATGGAAAAAGAGGCTCGCGCAATACACCTCGAAGACGTTGAGGTGTGCAAAAAAATGGGCAGGCACGGCGCGAAGCTTTTACGAAAAAAATGCACCGTTCTGACTCACTGCAACGCCGGTGCGCTGGCTACCGCGGACTACGGCACCGCTCTGGGAGTCATTCGAGCGGCCGTCGAGGCGAACAAAGAGGTGAAAGTATTCGCCGACGAAACCAGGCCGTTCCTGCAGGGCGCGAGACTTACCGCGTGGGAGCTTATGAAAGACGGTATAGACGTCACACTCATAACCGACAACATGGCCGGATACTTCATGAAAGAAGGCGCTATCGACGCCGTCGTCGTCGGCACCGACCGGACAATGGCCAACGGGGACGTTGCCAACAAAATCGGAACTTACACCGTCGCGGTGCTTGCGAAGGAAAACAAGGTTCCCTTCTACGTCGCCGCGCCCACCAGCACCATCGACCTGGATTGTCCCACCGGCGCTCATTGCCCGATTGAACAACGCGACCCGAGAGAAGTGACTCATGTGATGGGAAAACAGGTGGCCCCGAAAGGTGTCAAAGTGGCGAACCCCGCATTCGATGTCACACCTGCGAAATACGTCACCGCCATAATTACCGAAAACGGCGTCGCTCGTCCTCCATACCGCTCAAGCCTGAAAAAGGTTGTGAAGAGATAAGTCTATTGCGCATCCCATTTTGATCGGGTATAATCCCCCACAAGTTGTGTTGGGGGTATGCCACACGCAACATATTGGGGTTATTTTATGCGGTTCTGTGTTTTAGCCTCCGGCAGTAAAGGCAACTCGACTCTGATCGAGGCGGGAGATGTGCGCGTTCTGGTGGATCACGGGTTGAGCACCAGGGAGCTTTGCAGACGGCTCGAAGCGGTGGAAACGCGCCCCGAAGCTATCGACGCCGTCATAGTCACCCACGAGCATACCGATCATGTTCGAGGGTTGAGGGTATGGCGCAATCGATTCGGCACTCCGATGTATATCAATCCCGCCACTTTTGCCGCTCTCCCGGATAATTGCCGCGCAAAGGGGCCGATGAATCGTTTTCAAACCGGCGAGCGTTTTGACATCGGCGACCTCGAGGTTTATTCTTTTGCCCTGCCGCATGACGCGGCCGACCCGGTCGGGTTGATTTTCGAGTACAAGGGCCGAAGGCTGGGTATAGCCACCGACCTCGGCTGCGTCACCGAGTTGGTTCGCAGGCGGCTGGATCGAGTTGACGCAATGATTATCGAATCGAATCACGACTCCGAAATGCTTGTCAATGGCCCGTACCCATGGCCGGTCAAGGATCGCATAAGGCGCAAGCACGGGCACTTGAGCAATATCCAGACGGCGGAGTTGCTCGAGCAAGTTTCGCATCCGAACCTCAAAGCGGTGGTGCTGGCGCACATGAGCGAAAATAACAACCTGCCCGAACTCGCAATGTCGTGTGCGCGACAGGCGTTAAACGGTCAATCGGCAACGAAGATCATAATGGGCCGGCAGCGCAAGATTGCGGAACCGGTCAACCTCTATTAAGATCGAGATATGATTGGGCGCTACACTCGACCCCGGATGGGCGCGTTATGGACTGAAAAGGCAACGCTCGAGCGGTGGCTTGAAGTGGAAATCGCCGCATGTGAAGCGTTGGCCGAACTGGGAATAGTGCCGAAAAAGGCCGCCCGGACGATTCGCCGAAAGGCCAAAGTCGATGCGAAGCGCGTCGAGCGAATCGAGGCGATAACCCGGCACGATGTTGCGGCGTTTGTGCAGGCCGTCGGAGAAGTCGTCGGCCCCGACGCGCGATGGTTCCATTTCGGCATGACCAGTTCCGATGTGCTGGATACTGCATTCGCACTGGCGCTGGTGGAAGCGGCGGATATTATTATCGAAGACCTCGAAAAACTGGCCGCCGCCATAAGACGCTGCGCTGTCGAGCATCGCGATACGCCCATGATAGGCCGCTCGCATGGAGTGCATGCCGAGCCGATAACTTTCGGCGTTACGCTGGCCGGTTGGTTTGCCGAAGTCGAGCGCGATATCGAACGCATACGCCGAGCGCGGGAAATGGTGCGATTCGGAAAGCTCTCCGGGGTGGTCGGCGCTTATGGAAACATCTCGCCTCGCGCTGAAAAAATCGCGATGAAGAAACTGGGGCTGGCGCCTGAACCGGTTAGCACCCAGGTGGTTCCGAGAGATCGGCACGCCGATTACTTCGCCGCACTCGCAGTCGTCGGCGCCGGGGTCGAGCGTATTGCCGTTGAAATACGGCATCTTCAGCGTACAGAGGTTCGTGAGGCGGAAGAAGGATTTGCGAGAGGCCAGAAGGGGTCGAGCGCCATGCCTCACAAACGCAATCCGATCGGCGTCGAAAACCTTACCGGCTGCGCACGGTTGTTGCGGGCAAACGCTCACGCAGCTCTCGAAAATGTCGCCCTGTGGCATCAGCGGGACATCAGCCATTCGAGTGTCGAGCGTATAATCGCGCCGGACTCGACCATTCTGCTCGATTACATGGTAGACCGGCTTACGCGAATAATTGACAATCTCACCGTCTATCCTAAAAATATGCGGCGAAATATCGATCTTACCCGAGGCCTTATTTTCAGCGAGGCGGTAATGCTGGCTCTGGTCGACAAAGGGTTGACTCGCGACGAAGCTTACCGCATCGTGCAGCGCAACGCCATGAAAACGTGGAACGATACGGCGACGACATTCCGCGCCGAACTCGATTCCGACCCGGAAGTGGGGAAAGTGCTTTCGTCAAAGGAACTGGACGCATGCTTCAGCCTTAAGCATCATCTGAAACACGCGGGCCGTATTGTAGACCGCGTCATAGGCGGGGCCGGAAAGAAAAGTCGGAAGCCGGCGCCGAAGAAAGGGGGAAGGCGATGAAAAAGAAACGCATGATATACGAGGGAAAAGCAAAGAAAGTATACACCACCGAGGACCCCAACCTTGTGATACAGCATTTCAAAGACGACGCGACTGCTTTCGACGGCAAAAAACGCGGCACTATAGTCGGAAAAGGCGAAATCAACAACCAGCTAAGCGTCCTGCTTTTTATGACACTGAAGGAGTTCGGCATTCCGACCCATCTCGTCAAGCTGCTGGGGCCGAGGGATATGCTTGTGAAAAGACTCGACATCGTCCCTATCGAGGTCATCGTTCGCAATATCGCTGCCGGCAGCCTGTCGAAAAATCTCGGCTTGCCCGAAGGCACGCCAATGAAAAAAACGGTGATCGAGTTTTGCCTCAAGTCCGACGAACTTCACGACCCCATGATAAACCGGTATCATATCGCCGCGCTCGGACTTACCAGCCCTAAAAGGCTCGAAAAGATCGAGGAGTATTCACTCGAAATAAACAAGATACTGCGTAAATTTTTCAAGCGCGTGAATATAGACCTTGTGGATTTCAAGCTTGAATTCGGCCTGCACAAGGGCAGACTGCTGCTCGGGGACGAGATCAGCCCCGATACTTGCAGGTTTTGGGACGCAAAAACCGGTCACAAACTGGACAAGGATCGCTTCAGGCGAGACTTGGGCGGCGTCGAGGACGCATATCAGGAAGTGTGGCGGCGGGTTAAAGGCATGATGCCCAAGTAACGAAAGTACCGGCTATTACGCTTCCAGCATCAGCAAAACGCCGTAAGCCCCTATAAAAGCCCCCAACGCGGAGGCGAGAAACAATATCAGGCGAGTTATATCGGCGTCCTCGGGAATAAAAGATGCCGCCACCTCCCCGGCAGCGGCGGGAAATTGAAGAAACGTTCCTCCAATAAATAAAACTAATTGAAACCACACCGCAACAACTACAGGCAATTCGGTCAGTTGCGGGAAATTGACATAAGTTACTACGGAGAATAGCGCCGCATACAGAAGGAGTACGCGCCCCACCCATTGAACCGCTTTGGGGTATTTCTCGAACAAATCGAGAACAAACCTTCTATATGTTCGAGGGACAATAACGCCGGGGGCTCTTGTTATGAAGATAAGAACCCCTATGATAGCGATGAAAGCGCCTACAGTCCGCATATAACACCGGGTCGGCCGGGCTTATATATGGTACTTTTTCAGCGCTTCCCAACTGCGATCCCATGTCTTTTCACCCTCTGGAGTGAAACAGCAGCCGGGAAATTCCCCCATTTTGAGGTGGTAAGCGATACATTCGCAGCATTTGCCCTTGCGAGGGCAATTCGGATAAGTGCATGGGCAATCTTTCGCCAATTGCTCCTGGTTACATTCCGCCATAAGCGTTACCTCCGGTTTTTTCTCTTTCAGATGATGTTATCCGCCGGGGAAGTTCAGGTCAAGATAACCGGTATTACAAACATATAGGGGTCAAATTGAAGATTGAAGCGCAACGCCGTCATCTTGGAGGCACGGGACAAGGGACTTATGGTTTTGCAACATTTGATCCACCATAAAATAGCATACGTTTGCCC
>CAZDAF010000298.1:0-5106 GCA_964503115.1 uncultured bacterium | reverse complement strand
CGGAGTCGCAAAGGTTGAAATTGCCATTTGGTATAATTTGCCCCGAAATGTGGATTACTTACCCGACAAACAACAAGGTTCTCATCACTGTAGATACTTGATTTTATTTTCAGTAAAGGTTAGTATAGAATTTTTATTAAATTGAGTTTGTGAGGGGAGATAATAGATGGCTGACAGAAAAGTAAAAGGTAGCATGCTGTTGGATCAGGTTCGCATGATACGCGCGAACAAGGACAAGGATTGGGACAAGTACCTGAAACCGGAGGACTGGGAGATAATAAATGGCAGAATCCTTCCCTCGATGTGGTACCCGCTGGAGATTTTTCAAAGGTGCGGATTGGGTGTGTTCAATTTAGTTGCGGGAGGGAACCTGGATATTGTGCGCGCGAGAGGAAGGGCTCGAGGTAAGGAACTGTTCGGGGAAATATACAAATCTCTTGTCGCCGACCCTGACCCATTGAAGGCGCTTGACCGCTTTGTGCTTATACAAGGTCAGATATTTAGTTGGTCTACACTGGAATTTGAAAAGATCGATGATAAACACGCAAAAATGAGTTCGTCTTACGACTCCGACGATCCTTCCAATAAACCTTATTGCTACCAGTTGATGGGTTATCTCGATCAGTTGGTGGAAATGGCGGGTGGTAAGAACGCCAGGATAGAGCTGACCGCGAAGCAATGGGAAGGCGATCCCGCCACCATTTTCGACATCACCTGGGAATGATTGCCCAACTTGCCATAAGCGGTTTGTTTAATGTTTTAAAATTGCGGATTGAGAATTCTTGAGAAAGAGGAGAACATGAAATTTATTGTTCTTGGAGGCGCCGGCGACATGGGCAGCCGGGCCGTTGAAGACCTGGTGAATAGCGAAGGCGTAACTCGTGTGACTATCGCCGACCGGAACGTCGATGCGGCGCGACAATTGGCCGACAGGTTGCAAGGGAAGGGCCCCGAGGTGGACGTTAAAACGGTGGACGCCTTCGATCATGCAGGTCTGGTCGAAGCTATACGCGGTTATGACGTTGCGGCGAGTGCGTTGGGGCCGTTTTTTATTTTCGAATCGAGGCTTGTGCGCGCAGCCATTGAAGCGGGGGTCGATTACGCCAGCATTTGCGACGAATGGGAATCCGCAGACACCGTAATCGAGCAATTCCACGACGAGGCTCACAAAAAAGACGTCACCGTCATCACCGGCCTGGGCACCAGCCCGGGACTTTCGAACGTCGCAGTCCGGCTGGCAGCTCAGGATATGGACAAAACCAAACGCGCGGATATTTACGTCTTCCAGCCGCTTGAAGGCGGCGGCGGGCCGGCGGTTGTCAAACACATGCTTCATATCATCACCGGCGATAAGGTTCTATGGCGCGGCGGAAAACGAAAGATGATAAAGGCCCTAAGTGAAGATCGCGTGGTCGAATTCCCGAAGTACGGCGAAATTAAAACATGGAACATGGGCCACAGCGAGCCGGCGACCATACCGCGCTATATCCCAGGTATCGAGGAGGTCAATTTCTTCATGGGCCTTGGCCCCGGCGCCGGTTGGTTCATCAAACCCGCCCAATGGGGGCTTTTTAACAACAAACGCGTCGCAGCCGTATGTGCCCGAATTATTTCCTTTATCGAGCAAATTGCAGGGGGAGAACCGGAATGGGGCGCGGTGAGAATCGACGTTTGGGGAGAAAAGGACGGCAAGGAAGTTCATACCATTCTTTGCGGCATCGGCCAGATGCGGGAGGCTACCGGCCTCAGCTTATCCGTTGGTGCGCAAATGCTTGCAAAAAAACAAATCCTTACCGAAGAAGGCGGTGTTTACGCACCCGAAGCTACAATAGAACCTCATACTTTCATCGACCAGATCAAAAAAAGAGGAATCGAAGCGTTCGAGAACATCGAGATGACAAAACCGGTTGCCTGAAAATACGTAGCGGTAGATATAGGCGCCGAAAAAAAACAATAGGATTAAAAAATGGCCGAAAATATAAAAGGAACATTGCTGATAACCGGCGCTTCGACGGGAATAGGGCGCGCATGCGCTCTTCACTTCGACAAGAAGGGATACCGGGTGTTCGCCGGTATCCGGAAAGAGGCGGATGCCGAAAATCTGAAAAAGGAAGCTTCCGACAAACTCACTCCGGTAATGATCGATGTGACCGATTATGAATCGGTTTCGAAGGCGGCTGAAGTTGTCGGCGATGCGGTCGGCGAGTCCGGCCTGAACGGACTTGTCAATAATGCCGGTATCGCTGTCAGCGGCCCGCTCGAGTTCCTTCCGATTAAGCGTTTTGAGGAACAGTTTAAGGTAAACGTGTTCGGAACGTTGGCGGTTACCCAGGCTTTTTTGCCTTTACTACGGAAAGCCAAGGGCCGTATTGTGAATATCAGTTCCGAGAGCGGCCGTTTCGCGCTTCCTTTTGTGGGGCCCTATGCCGCGTCAAAACATGCGGTGGAAGCCCTGTCGGATTCCCTGCGTGTCGAATTGATCCCGTCAGGCATCAAGCTTGTTTTAATTGAACCCGGGAGTATCAAGACGCCGATCTGGGAAAAGACCGGTGAAGACACCAGGACGCTTCTGGATGAAATTCCGGAACACGGCAGGGAAATCTATAAAAAAGAGCTTGGAAGCGCCGTCAAGTCGGTGGAGACGGCCACGAAAAACGCCATACCGGTAGAGCGCGTGGTCAAGGTCGTGGATCGCGCCCTTACGGCGTCAAGGCCGAAGCTCCGGTACACCGTTGGATTTGAAGCGATACTCCTTGTTTATATTCTCAGGTCACTGCCGAGGAAACTGGTCGACAGGGTGCTGTCATTCGGCATCAGGAATATGGGCGGTTAGCTCTTATCGGCGACAATCGAACCTTATCATCACTTTGGAAAAGGGAAAATAAAATGACATCAGTGACCTTGCCTTGGGGAAAAGAAGAGGTAACATTCGAGCTTCCGCCGGAATGGCAAGTCGAGGCGACTATCGAGCCGCCGGGCATCGAAACCGCGCCCGACTCCGGCGATGCCGTCCAAAAAGCCATAAGCAACCCGATATCCGGCCCGCCGTTGGCCGAGTTGGCCGAATCGGCGTCGAAAGTGGTAGTGGTGGTGGATGACGTGTCGAGACCCGCGCCCGCATATAAAATGCTGCCGCCGATTTTTAAAACACTCGAAGCGGCGGGCAAAAAGCCCGAACAGATAGTCGTCATGTTCGCTCTGGGCACCCACCGACAGATGACCGATGAAGAAATAGCGGCCAAAGCGGGCAGGGAAGTTATCGAGCGATACCCCGTACGGCAGCATGACGCCTGGGCGCAGGACCTTGTGAAAAAGGGCGTCACCAGCCGTGGCTCACCGGTATATTTCGATGCGGTGATAGATGCCGCCGACCTGAGAGTGCTCATCGGCGCTGTCGACGGCCATCCGCAGGCGGGATTCGGCGGTGGATATAAAATGCTCATACCCGGCTGTGCGGGAGCCGACACGGTAGCTGCAAATCACCTGCTTATGCCGAGCGCCAAACAGTATAACCTTACCGCCATGCCGCCCGAACAAAATCCCATGAGGCAGGACCTCGAAGAAGGATGCCTGATGCTTTCGGGAAAAAACTTCCTCGTAAACACCGTACTGACGACGAGCGGCGAGGTGGGCCGGGTGGTCGCGGGAGATCCCATCGACGCGCACCGTAAGGGGATCGAGTGGCTTCTCGAAGCAAAGGGAGTTCGAGTCCCCAAACCGTTCGATATAGTGATAACGTCCTCGAGCCCGATGGACCTGGATGTGCGGCAAGGCGGTAAAGCGGTCACTTCCGCCGCAATGGCGTGCCGCCCGAACGGTATGATTTTTGCCGCATTGCGATGCTATGAAGGACTGGGCAAAGACGCGCCGCCTGCAAAGTTCAAAATGCCCAACCCGAAGATAGCGCGCGGCCTGCTGAAGGTTCTCGGCGCCCGGGGGATATACACTCTCAGTTCACGAGCCTTGAAAAAAGTTCCTCCCGAAGAGCGGTTTATCATCAATATAACAGTTCAGCTTTTCCGCGAGTTTCGACTTCTGGCGTACTCGCCGACCGTGCTCGAGCAGTCGCAGGGGAAACTGGCGGCTGTATTTTTCAACGATAGAACCGCCATCGTCGAGGCCGCCCGCAAGTGGATGGGCAAAGGCCCGCACCGCGTCGGGGTTTTCCCGAAAGGGGCCGGGATGATAGTGTTGAAAGACTGAAGAGCGCTGCCATGAAGTACGATCTTAGAAATAAAGCGGTGGTGCTTACGGGCGGTAGCAGAGGTATAGGCCGCGAGGTGGCTTCGAGATTGGCGCAACAGGGAGCCCGCTTGGCCATCGCCGCGCGCAATGAAGCGAAACTGGCGGAGACGAAAAAGATCGTCGAGGCGGCGGGAGCTTCGGTCGTGCCGATAGCTTGCGATGTCACTGACGATAGTTCCGTAAATGACATGGTCGCCAACGCCGCCGAGTCCCTGGGCGGGATAGATGTTTTTATGAACATTGCAGGCATCACACTCGAAAAAAGTATCGAAGACGCCGAACCGGAAGATTACCGCCGCCTGTTAGAAACCAACTTTTTGGGCGCTGTAAGGTGTACTCGCGCCGCGCTGCCGCATTTGAAGAAAAGCCGTGGAGTGCTTGTAAATATCGCCAGCATCATCGTGCATGCGCCCTTTCCGCGGCTGGGGGTATACGCCTGCTCGAAATGGGCACTCGCGGCTTACAGCCATACGCTCAGGCAGGAGCTGTTCGGGTCGGGAGTGCGCGTGCTTACCGTTTATCCGACGATAGTTCAAACCGACATGGTGACCGAAGAGCCGGTGCTGGCAAAAAGTCCTGCTCAAACCCCGGAGCAGTGCGCCGACGCAATCGTCAAGGCAATTAAAAAAGGCAAATACGAAACCGGCACCGCATATTTGCCAAAACTCCTCAGCGCTATTTTCGCCATACATCCGCCATGGGCGGATCGTATAAACCGACTGTTTCTGCCACGGGTTGGAAAATAACCACCATACCGACGCAAAACAACTATCGGATCAATTGAAATAGAGAAGTACCACCCTCGTCCGCGTGGAAGCGTAATATCCCGCGCAATATGATCGGCAAACTGCATCGAATGGC
>CAZDAF010000297.1:0-5117 GCA_964503115.1 uncultured bacterium | reverse complement strand
GACGTTGACTATCTCTAGCCCGTCATAACCCACCAGGTACGCATAGTTCCCGCTGACGAAAACTCGATATATATTGGCGATCTGCTCTTCGTACTCGCCCTTCAAGGTTGGACTGTTCGGATTAGACACGTCGAATATACGAAGATAATCACCACTTCTCACATACGCGTAATTTCCTTTAGCGAATACGCTATACGGACCGCCGCCAGCTGAGCCTAGAAGCGTCGGATTGGCTGGGTCGGATACGTTGACTACCTGCAATCCTGATCCGGCCACATATGCATAATTCCCGATCACGTGTACGTCATATGCGCCCGATAGTGCTGCGCCCTCAACATCTAACCCGCCCATGCCTCCCGGGTCGTTTGCATCGACTACGTATAACCCGTAATCACTGCTTATCTTCGTCACATACGCGTATAAGGTTCCGCTTTCGCTATCCCCGGTCACGTATAGATGCTTAGTGAAGCCCCCTTCATCCATACTTTTCTCCACTACAATCGATTCTTCCTCATACAGCCAAAACGGGTCCGCGTAGTACACGTATAAGCGGTCCGACCCCGTTATGAATACGTACCCCCACTCCGTGGGAGAATAATCCGCGACGAATATGCCCCATGGCGTATACGACAAGCTTTCGCTATCCGTTAGCGTTGGACTGGTCTTGACAGACACATCATATACTACCAATTCGTCGGGAGAAAAGAATATTGTGTACATGTAATTACCTACGACAAATACTCCTCGGGAGTCCCCCCCAGGTCTATTCACGAAACTTTTCTTGGTGGGCACGCCTAGTTCGCTGGTGTCTGTGGCGCTCGTGCATCCGGGATCAGTTGCCCGGTCAACGTAACCGTCGGCGTCGTTGTCAGAATTGTCGTCGCACTCGGGTCCACCAGTATCCCAGTATTCGGTAGCGTCTGAGACACTCGAGCAGCCCGGGTCTCCCCCAAATCCGGCTAACGTGTAATCCGAGAGCCCGTCGTTGTCTTCATCTGTACCGTTGTCGCATATGTTTGCTCCGCCGCGTTCGTTGGCATCTGTCGTGCTTGAGCATCCTGTGTCCCCGCCCGATAGTTTGTAGTCTTTGAGTCCATCGTTATCGTTGTCGATGTTGTCGTCACAGTCAGGGCCACCCGAATCCCAATATTCGGTAGTGTCAGAGACATTCGAGCAACCCTGATCTCCGCCGGAAAGTTGATAATCTGTAAGGCCATCACCGTCGTTGTCATTCCCATCATCGCAAGCAGGTCCACCAGCATCCCAATATTCGGTATCATCTGTAACGCCAGTACAGCCCTCGTCTCCGCCTGAAAGCTTGTAGTCAGTTGTCCCGTCATTGTCATTATCATTCCCATCGTCACAGTCCGGGCCGGAGGGATTCGTTTCTGTGGTGTCAGATACATCCGAGCAACCCGGATCTCCGCCGGAAAGTTTATAATCTGTAAGTCCATCATTGTCGTTGTCGTCGTTATCATCGCATGCAGGACCGGCTGGATTCGTTTCGGTAGTGTCCATAACACCCGAACAGCCCGGGTCTCCTCCAAATCCGGCTAACGTGTAATCTGAGAGCCCGTCGTTGTCTTCATCTGTACCGTTGTCGCATATGTTTGCGCCGCCGCGTTCGCTGGTATCCGCAGGGCCGGAGCAACCCGGGTCAGCGGGGCAGTCGGCATTGCCGTCGTGGTCGTCATCTATACCGTTATCGCACACATCAGTTCCGCGTTCGCTGCCATCGCTGGCATTTTCGCAACCTGGGTCTCCGCCGGAGAGCCTGTAATCTTTGAGGCCGTCACCGTCGTTATCAACGTCGTCGTCGCAGTCCAAGCCGGCTTCATATTCGTAATTATCGGTGTCACCGGTGCATCCGGGGTCTTCGCCGTTGTCTATAAGCCCGTCACCGTCATTGTCCTTTCCATCGCTGCATGCATAGTCCGCGACAGTCGGGTCCGTTCCGGCGGCTTGCTCTTCGGAGTTGTTCAGGTCGTCTCCGTCGGGATTTCCGGTTGAGCCATCGTCCCCCGTCGACTCGTTGGGGTCAAGGCCGTACTGCACTTCCCAGTCATCCAGCAGCCCATCGCTGTCCGAGTCGTCGTCCGTGGGGTCTGTGCCGTAATCCATGACCTCTTCATAGTTGGTTAAGCTGTCCGAGTCGTCGTTGAAGCTCCTGTTCTCGGTAACATCTTCGTTGAAGTCAATCGTGTTCGAGCCCGCCTCGATTGTGATGTCATTTTTCCTGAGTGTCACGAGATTTACATGATAGGGTGTAGATTCATAAGTGAGTATGAAACTATATGTGTCAAGTTCGACGCCTGAGATTGTGCATTCGTACCGTTCTGGCGGTCCGGCATCGTAAGTGAGCTCGCAGGTATAGGGAGTGCCCTCAATGCTCATGGTCACCGTGTATGTAGCGGAAGGCGCCAGGCCGATATGTTCGGGAAGTCTCACTCCTATCAGCGGTGTATCGGCGTCCGCACTTTGCCCGGTTTTGTCTTCTTCACCACAAGCCGATAAGAAAACCACAAGAAGAATAACCGCCGCCGCCATTGTTGCTTGAAAAATCTTTGCTTTCATTTTCATTTACTCCCTTACCTTTTCCCTTGTTAATAAACCGGCGCTTCTACGGTCACGTCACCGGTGGGGGTACCTCCCCCCCCGCCGCCGGAACCGCCCGATACGCCTGCGGCGACACCGCCTGCGACGGCGACGCCGACGATGGTGTAGAACCACCACGTCTGGTACCATTTTTTCTTTTCTTCCTTAAGCCGGAAGTTCATCGGCATGGTTGCGCCGGGGGCTACGGTAATTTGACGTTCCTGCATTGCATAGCCACGAGCGGCGACCATTATTTTGTGCCTGCCGGGTTTGACCTTGACGCTGACGGGAGTGTTACCCTTTTTCGCGCCGTCAACGTACACGATGGAAGTTTTTGGAGTGGCGTTGATCACCAGCGTTCCGCGTTTGGCTTCGACGCCCGCGAGCGCCAGGCCGATGGTTTCGGCTGCCGCGATGATGTCGGTGGCTTCGCACGAGCACGACTCGGAAGCCGACCTCACGACGTCGGTACGCTCGACGTCCGTCATCTGACCGCTTACCTGGCATTCGTTGGGCCCGAGGCGCGTTATCCTGCCGGTGATGATAAGATGGGCGCTCAGCGCGCGGCCCACCTCGACGGCGCAACTCTCATCGCAATGACCCGTCTGGCCGAATGCCAGCTCGTCCATGATGATCCGGATATTCCCGCGATCTACGATGATGTACTTCCTGGTGCTGAGCAGGGCTTCCCGGACCTTGTCCGCGACGGCCCGGTGGAGACCCTTCATAATTTCGCCCTCGACCTCGAAGTCCAAAATCGCCACATACTCTTTTCTCTTCGGCGTTCCACCTGTTTGACCCCACACCGGTAGCGGTACGGTTTGCAAAGTCCAAGCGAACGCCAATACCCACACAAAAACCTTTTTCATGGAATTTCCTCCCGATAAAAAATATGATTGTGAACAAAAAAATTATAGGTTATATGCCGTATTTATAGCATATGATAGGCTGAAATGTCAATAGTAGATACATTTTTATTCTGAACGGCATTCATGAATTGCCGGTGGGCGGGAATTTTTGTCCACCGCAATTGGCAGGTGGGACACCTCTGTCCCGCAAATATTGCCCGACAGGGGTGTCGGACCTACCGTATGGAGCACGGATATTCTGCCTGTTTTTCAATAATATTTGCTAAAATTCGACGGGTATGAAGGGGCGGGCGATGCCTTTCCATTCGAGGAGCGAGCCTCGGGGGCGGCCGTTTTCGGGATAGTCGATCGACACGAAGGTAAGCTTTCGGCGCCTGCCGAGGTTTTGAATATCGAGATGAATGGTGTCGTTCCACGTGCCGGTATTGAAGTACTCCTTGTCGGCCCTGAACCTGCGGTGCGCGTATGTGTGTGAGTGGCCCATTATAACAGTATGTACGTTAGGGTCGATAAAAAGTATTTTTTTTGCGGCTCGTTCGAGATTGGGCCGGAATCGCAAACCTTCGATCAATATCCGCCACGAGCGACGGAGCTCTTTGGCGTTCAACAAATCGGGTTTAAGCCGGCTGCGAATGAAAAACAGCATAAGCTGCACAACGGCGGGCCAGCCGAAAAGCGGGTCGTTGACCAACGCCATCAACAGGTACCGTCGAAGCGGCCGCACCTTGTCGATAAAGTTACGCTTCTGTTTGACCTTGTTGAGGTACCCGATAATGAAATGCGAGCCCCAGGGGAGGTTCAGGATAGGCTCGTCATGTCCCTTGTGGAGGAAGTAGTTCCCCTCCTCGTAGTTGTTCACGGCGGTCGGCTGGTTACCGTGTTCGATGTGGAAGCCGTCGAATCGGTATTGGAGTATGGGAAACCGCACTTCGGATTCGAGGAAGGATCCGAAAAAATCCCGCACCGCCGGCCATAAGAACGCCGGATCGTGGTTGCCGGGAATTATGGTCAGGGAATGATTCGGAGTGTGCACGAATTCGCGCAGCGCATCGAAAAGCCCCGGATGGCCGCGGATGATAGCCTGTACCTTCTCGAGAGCTATCCGTTCGGTAATGACTTCCGGGAAACGTTCTCGAAGATCCACCTGTAGTGTGTTGAGGAAATCTCCGTTGACAATCAGCTCGACGTCGTACTTGCGGTATTCCCCCGAGCTGAACCATCCGAGGAAATCCATGAAATCGCGGTCGTAGAAGAAGTCTTCGAGGAGGTTGGGCGATCCGTCCTCGAGGGCCTTACCCTTCGAGATGTGCAGATCGCTGACAACGAGCTTTATCTTTTTCATACGCCCGGTGAGTTTGCTCCGACGGCACGGCGGAATGCGGTGTATCTGATCAGGTTGGCGAAAGTCCGCGCGGCCCGAAGCGGTGTCTGGTGGATGAAATGGTTGTGGCGCGATAGATGCTCGAGGGTGACATTACCCGGTACGCCACGACCTACCGCGGCATCGGAACCCGATATTATCGGCTTGCCGTACCGCTCCTTGAGTTCGAGAATCGACTCGGTGACAATTCGATCCCTTTTTTCGACGCGATCTATCACCAAATCCATCAAGGCAGGGTTGTCGGCGAGGAGAAAACTGGGGTTCTTGCGCAT
>CAZDAF010000296.1:0-5128 GCA_964503115.1 uncultured bacterium | reverse complement strand
CTAGAATACCATCGAGCTTAAATAAGGGTATTATGACCTTTTTTGATATAATTGTTAAAGGACTTACTTTAGCCGAATTGAATGCCCTAAGGCCATAATCCAATGCTAAAAACAATACCGGCAATGTAAACCGGAAGCAGAAGAAAAACCGGATTAAATCCGATAGAAAAATATAGAAAAAAGATTCCTATAGGGATCGAAATCAAACAACCTATAGCTGAATGTTCTCTTAACAACCGGGTATGAACAATATATAGCAAACATATTCCCACCGCTATAGTTAAAACAACTACCAGGAGTAATATAAGGAATTCCATAATGATACCTCAAAACAGACCACCGAGCCATACAATGGCTGATAGCATAGACATGGCGCCCGGCGTTTACGGGGAGCGGCACACCTTGATCCTTTCGGGATCGAGGCGTGCCGTCCATCAAAATTGGTTTCATATGTTTGCATTTTTTGTTTCCGGTTTGGTTACGCGAAGAATAGAATCAGTACGGTAAAGAGTACTTGTACGAGGAAGAGGGCGGTGCATATGGCCATAAAGATGGTCAGGAACCGGGGCATCTTTTTTGCGGGCGACTCAGTCGCGTCACCCGGGCCGGCGGAGCGATTACGTTTCCGCCGCTGTAAAAACACTCCCCCCAGGATAAGTATCGAAACGATGCCTATGCCGCTCAACACGCGGTGAAGGCCTTTCGGCATAAGGAAAAAGCTGACGGTGGTGGGGAGATTATCTTCGGTCGGGAACAATTTCAGAAACAGGCGCGGTGAACCGCCGGCGGGAATGTCTATATCAATCGGCAATACACCGCTGGATTGGGCAGTTTTGACACTCGCCACCTGGATGACTCCGTCAAGGTTGTTAAACAGTCCGCGTTTTTTCAGGCGCTTGTATTCGGGAGAGTAGTAGTTATTTACATCGTCGGCGATATTCCGGGGCGTTTTGTTCTCGTCTATAGTCCATATATCCGGGAACGGGTCGCTGTCTATGTTGCCCACCGCCAAAGCGAAGAAGTTTTCCGATGGCACTTCGAGAGGAAACGGCGGTATCGGGTTTTGCGGACCGGTGCCGCCAAGCAGGGCGTCATTGCCCATGAAATATGCGTATTTCGTATGCCCCACCGGCGACCAGCCGATTTCGTCGAACGTGACGCCGTATCGACCGGTTTCCGAGAAGAAGGATACCTGTGCGGTGGCGATACCCGCGAGGTTTACCTTGGATTCCGATTGTCTCGATTTGCTCTGAAATTTCAGGAAATTTGAAGGGATAAGGAGCGGTACTTGTTTTATCTTATTGTAATTTCTTTGTCGTTTTCCCGATTCGGATTGCGACGAGATCGTACCTCCGATTTTCATGAACCGAGGGCCGTCGGGCAAAATGACTTTCCACGCCAGTCGGCTGACGGTCAGGTCCACTTTAGGTAAATCAAACCGGCGTATGCCTATTCCCCGCAACGGCCTGCCGGAACTTTGGTAAACTATCTTGATGGGGAACGACATGAGTTTACCATTTTCTTCCGCCGACTTTGCCAGCGGGACAAGCACGACCCCTTTATCATCGCGACTCGGATTAACCGGCTCACCGGCGATAAAAGCGCTCCAAACCTTCGCGTCCCTGGGCAATGTCAATCGCATGAATTGGCGCCCTTTATTGCGAATACCGAAAATCGCCTGCGTTATGTGTCCGCCGCCGTTGAGAGCGAGAGTTTCGAATAACGCCTGATCGGCAACCGCTTCCTTTACATCGACCGGCTTGTGGCGTTTAACGGTCAGCGTAAGCTTGAGCGGTGTATCCAGTTGTGCGATTCGGCTGTAACGATAGGCGGCCAATAACGGCCGCGTGGCGCGTTGCGGTATGTCGGGCGATACGCGTGTGATGTCGATGTGCTGCACGTTTTTTGCCTTTTCGCCCTCGATTTCAAGATTTTCTCGCGCTTCAACGCCTATCTCTCCCTCCATCGACTTGACGCCCATCGGCAACAGGAAGGGAAACTCGATCCCACCGTCGCTAACCAGCACGCGCTCATAATCCACCGCGATGCCGTGCTTTCCCTTGACGCCGCGATCAAGCCGTACTTCCACGATAACGCCGTCAGGTGTGGAAGTGGTTTTATACTCCCGCAGATATTTCGATCGTACACCGGTAAGCCGCACACCCGGCGGCAACATCATGCGGAACGAATCGACTCTGGATCTGGTCACGATAAAACTTACTTTTGCCCATACCCAGAGCATTTCCCGCTCGATTGTTAAAAGGCTAATTATGGATGCCCGTAATTCCGGCTCCATCGCTCGAGGCTCGTTCAGCGTTACCGTCGCTTCGGCTCCGGTTTTCACAAACCTGAACGCCAAAAGCGGTGGTCGCATTCCCGGAGCGCCGAGAGAAGACGCATCGGTTCGAATGAGCCTTTTTACTTCCTGAACCTGTGCGGTAATTTGATCCGAGCGTTCGAACGCCACGGTGCCGCGATGGCTCACAACACCATCAATAGTCGGCGCTCCCATAATCGAATTCGCGGGCAACTCGGGAAGTATCAATTCGCGATGCACCCGGAACTCCACGTCGCGATGAGTACCTGAAGACAACTTAAGCTCGCATACACCTTTCTTGTCGCGCTTGCGCACCGACCACCGTTTGACCGATTCGCTGCGAATGGAAGTAACTTCCCATCCGGCAGGCAGGCGGAATGTTATCGAGTCGGTGGCGCCCGTCAGCGCTACCCAGTGCACGAAGTCTTCCGCTTCGAGCACACCGTTGTTGTAAGCGATTCGGGTGGAAGACTCCACTCGAGTTCGAAGAGTTTCCCGGGCGGGTTTCGACCGCTCAAGCTCCGGGGCGGGCCGATTCCATTTGATGAGTACGCCGGTGGTATAAGGTAATTCCGCTTCGATGCGAGTGCGGCCGCGAACAGATTTCGTACGCACGCCCAGCGCAGGCTCGATGGCGGCGTGAATACCTTTGTCGGGGAAGTCAATTGTCACGTCGGCGATGGGACTGGGAGGTAACGCCATACGCAGCCAGCGCTCTTCACCCTTGTCCATCCACGATGCGAGTGCGGTCCATTTTATCGTATGAACACCGCGCCGGACTTTGGGGATAGTCCATTTATCGTCCGATACGATAACGGGAACATCGCGCCGGCCCAGCTTTATCGATATCAACACCGCGCGTTGCGAGGGCAAAGGTATCGATACGTCGCGGGTAGCGCTGACGCGGAATTTAGCTCTCCCGGACCATCGTACCGAGTCGTCCTCTACCACGCCCGTGTAACTCACGTTGTAAACAAATATGTCAGCGGCGGTGACGGATTTTTCTTCCGAAGCAATTGCCGCCATGCTAGTCACGATAATGATCAGAACTGCGATCCGCCCTGCTCTAAATATTATTTTCATGATTGTCCTCCTTTTGTTATTTTCGTCATTTTCGAGAATTGAAATTTGTCAGTTAGTAAATCAAATACCGTGCCATTAGTCTTAAGTTTAAATATGTCTTAAATTACAGAGGGTTATGCGATTTCCCTGGAAGCGGAATTTTTGCGGTACTATGCCAATTGTTGCAATCTATTGCAATATCGTGCACTATTAGGAAACAAATAGGAAAGCATAAACAGCTCAAAATCGGGCTATCGGGCGGAAAAATGACTCGTTCCGATTTGGTACCGAATTTGCTGTGAGTATCAGAATCATGGATGTGAAAGAAATACCCATAATCCTCGTTTTTGCCGTCAATTTTCTTGTGGGGTTGGCCGGCGTCCGAAGCCGAGATCGCGATGCGGCGCAACCGATGGGATTGTTGGCACTTTCGGTAGCGGGCTGGGCTGCGGCGTTTTTGTGGCGACGATGGGCGGGTGTTGGAACGGGTCCATTAGTAGCCGGTCAAATTTGTCTGCTTTCGGGGCCGTTATTGATTGGATGGGCGGTGGCTCAAAAAACGGAATTAAAATGGTTGCCGAAATTCGCCGCCATTCCAATGGCATTAATTATAGTGACTGTATATTTGGTTTACGGACACCCGTACCAAGCGAGCGGCATGGCGGTTTTATTTGGATACGGGGCGGTAATGATTTCGCTGGTAGTTGTATTGTGGCGCGGAGATGATTTTATTTCGGACGCATTGCGCGATTTTTTATATGCGTTAGCGATTCCGTTTCTTTTGGCCGGTGTTTTTTCTGTTTTATCGCATTTCATTCCTTCCTTATCTCGATCATACGACCAGGCCGGTTCCTTTGTAGCCGCGCAGGCGGTGTTGATAGTGGCGCTGCGCAAACAATGGTTACCGCAAGAGAAGCTTATAAACCGCGCGATGGTTTGGGTGGCGTATGCCGTGGTATCGGGCGGGGTTTTGCTGATACCGCTGGCACTGGTATCGTGGCTGCTCGATATCAAGCCTCCGTTATGGGTACTGTCAGGCCTGGTGGCGGTGGCGCTGTTGTCTGCGGCGATCTTCCCATGGCTCGGTCAACGGCTTACAATGGTTCTGGAGAATTTATTGTTCCCCGACGCATCTCGCATGCGTCACCAGGTAGAATCGTTACGTCGCGATTTGGAAGACGTCCGTTCTCGACTGCGCCGTGCCGAGCGAATGCGGCTCGTCGGAGAAATCGCCGCACAAGTGGCGCACGAAATTAAAAACCCCCTCGGCCCTATCAAGGGCTATGCGAAGTTGTTATTGGAAGACGCGCGATCCGACAGTTCAGTCACTGCATCCACCGAAAAGGGTTTGGGCATAATCGTTGAGGAAGCAGACCGCATTGACGAACGTATTTCTCGTCTGCTCGGTTTTGCGCGCGATGCAACCGGCGAGCACACTCGGTCTGATTTAAACACCGTTTGTCGCCGCGCCGTTATATTGCTCAATGCGAGTGATGAGTTGAAACAAGCCGGCAGTATCGAAATGAACCTGTGTACCGAAAATGCCGATATGATTGCGGACGGGCCCGCTATCGAGGAAGCGCTTTATAACTTGTTATTGAACGCTGCGCAAGTTACCGGCGGCACGGGACGAATCCGATTGAACTCGCGATGGGAGCAAACCGGAACAAAGCGTTTTTTCGTAATTGAGGTTTACGACGACGGACCTGGATTTTCGTGCGATGACCCGGAGCAACTTTTCCAGCCTTT
>CAZDAF010000295.1:0-5134 GCA_964503115.1 uncultured bacterium | reverse complement strand
TAAACCAAACAATAGGGTTTTTCCCCTGCATTGCTTCGATCAACCGACCCGCATAGTTTCTGGTAGCCACCGTCGAGCCGAGCATCCCAAGAGACTCTCCATCCGCCTTAAACGACTGGTACGCGGCATCATTCAGGCGGTACATATTCGACCATACTTCAAACTGTTCTTCGACATTTTGAGAGACCATCGGCCATTTCCCCCGTTGTTTGATTTACTTGCCCAGTGCTTCCAGGAAGGCTTGGGTTCTGGTTTTTACCTGACCGGACGCCGTTACGCCGTATTCCCTCTCAAGCACCAGCAGAGGCCTGCCCTTGTGCTTGAATCTGTTCATCGTTTTATACTGATCGCTTCCCCACGGATCGCAGAATTTCATTTTCTGAAAAATCACGCCATCGGCACTGCATTCCCTGATGAGCCTTTCAACCTGATCGAATCTGTCCGAAAAGCCACCGACCATTCGAGAACAGGAGACATTAAAGAAATAATTACGACACATTGTCTCAAAAGGATCGCCGACCTCCGGTATAAGCTGGTTTATGTATCGAGGCCCGAAGCACATATTGTCTCCCACAACTTGCGCCCCCTGACTTTCAATAACCTCCACGAATTCCGGCTCGTCCAACTCACCTCCGATAAGCAGTATCCTTGCGCGGGGTCGCTCACTCGGCCGGTGGTTTTCAAGCAATGCAATCAGTTCGTCCGCCATTTGCAAAAATTTATCGCGAGGCATTAGCTGAGAAGCCACAAAAACGGCCAGCACATCCGCACCGCTGATCGGAGAAGGGTCCCGCCGTCGAAGCTCGTTCAGGGTGATAAGACGCCGCCTTACCTCGTTATGGAGACGGATGGCGTCCCGGAGAGCTTCTTCGGTAACCTTTACCTTAAAATGCTCTTCCATTTGGTTTTTGAGGATTTGAACCTCTTCGACGAACCACGGGAAAAGAGATTCCCTCGCGTTTCTCGGAACCGATAAAAATCCGTGAAATTGAATATTCGTTTTGAGGCGCCAAACGTCGCAGGCCCGCCGTACGTGGTCACAGGTATTCAGCGATACTTCACCGTCCAGAAAGTCATAATGCTCTTCGAGGGCCAGCGCCGTAGCGTGCCTGATAAAGGTACATAATCTGGGGCTCAGGTATACGTCGGCTGAACCCGAGTCAGTGCTTCCCGCTCCACGAATTCGAATGGGAAGAATTCCCACCGCCGTGAAAAGCTCGGAGGGGACAAAAGTGCAGAAGTGACCCACCACCGGGTTGCCGCCGCGAGTCCACTCCCGAATGTAGTCGTTTTGCGGCTTTTTTATTATCTCTCGAAACTCGGCTATTAGATTTTCTCGATCCACCGGTTCTCTCCCTCAGTGTCTATTTTCGATTTTCGATTGATGATCCAAATCTAAAATTCCCTAATTCCTCGCCATCAGGTAATTGGTCAATTTCCTCGCAAGACTCATGATAGTCAGCGTAGGCGGTATCCCGAACGGAACGGGGATGATGCTTGCGTCGCAGACGAAGCAGTTTTTATATTGTGTTTCGAGGTTCTCGTTTACTATCTTGCCCATTGCGCATGTTCCACCGGGGTGTGCGGAACCGGGTGTGGTGTACCATATATCCTCATCCCTCACTCCCACCTTTTTCAATATTTGCCTTGTAATTGAGCGGCCCTTGTTGAGCTTGAATTGATCGTTGAAGGTCAGCGGTTTCGATATCCGGTTGGTAATGCTGACGAAACCGTCTACGTCATCCCTTATTTTGGTCATGATGAAGAGAGTTCGATTGTATTTCGTGAGCTGGGAGTATTTCATGGCAGTCATGGCATAACCGGCGTGAAGCATGTAAGGATAAAACATGTCCGTAAGGTAGATACCGTCCTCTTTGAGGTGCGTGCCCGCCACCATCATGGCTTCGCGAGACAGCCCTATATCTTCTCGTAGCATCCCGCAAGTCATAACGAAGGGGTCGACGAAAAACTCGCGGCCCGCATCGTAAATGCCGGATCGTTGCAAAATGCATGGCGAACCTACGCCCCCGGAGCTGATCACCACTGCATCGGCGCTTATTTCGTATTTTGTACCGTTTTCGCCCGTCGCCCAAACGCCCGTTGCGTTCCCCTTCTCCGTGAGGACTTCATTGCAATAGGTGTTGTTCATCAAGGTGGCTCCATGCTCGACGGCGTCGAGGGCCCAATCGCGTGCATGAAACTTCGCGCCACGCTTACAGCCGAAGATGCACTCGTTGCAGTCCGTTACGCATTTAGATGGATCGATCAACTTGGGGATTTTCTCCCAATCGTACCCGAGGTCTCGCGCCGCCTGCATGATTACCGTGGAGCCCGGGCCGATGAGATGATCCGGCAGGGGAGCTACGTTCAACTCCTCCTTGATTTCATCGGCTTCGGGTTGAAGATCGAACCCGAACGGTTGCCACATTTTCGGGTCGGGGGTGTGGGCACAGCCAAGGTACATCATGCTGCTTCCACCCGTGGTGACTCCGCGGACCATAAGGGTCTTTTCTTTGGAGATAAGCATACCTTTGCCGAGCGGCCTGAAACCGCCCATATATTGCGAGCCGCCCCGGATCGCCTTGCCGATGGGGGGAACGTCCTTACCCATCTCAAGAAGGATTACCTTTTTTCCCTTGAGAGTCAGATCGCGAGTTACCGTCGACCCCCCGGGGCCCGACCCGACGACCACTACATCCGCATTTAATTTCCGCACATCTTCCATAACACACCTCCCGGCAACTCTATCGCTACTATGAAGTTACAAAATAAATTCACTCGAACACAATCGGTGCATATAATAGTCTTAATCTGAATTTTATTCAAGACGTATTCCGGTACTATTGAACCTCATAGAAAGTGTAGTGTGAAAATCGAAACATATCCGAAAAATGTATTGCTACTATTGAATTTAATTGCTAAAATAACATCACCGGGTGAAATTAACTTATAGGTTAAGATGATTTTTTCCTTTAATTTTCTGGTTTTGAGGCTATAATACCAGGTACAATACTCGCGGGATGTCTTTATACCGCAATAAGTGGGGGGGTAAAAAGATGCCGGGAAATCGAAATGGCAAGAAGGCCGGGTTATGCGGAATTTGCATCCTTTGCCTGATGGCGATCATCGTCAGCCATGCCCCGAACCGATCTCAAGGCGAACCGTTTGGAGTAATCAAGCCGAGCCCAAAGCGCACTTTGGCGCGTCAGCTTGATGTAATTAAGGTCAACGGCGATCTGCTCGGCAGTCTTGACGGCGTTCAGATAAAAAATCTGTCCCTTCTCGTGCTCAAGGGGGGCATACTCGTCCCGATACCGTTTCAGGTAAACGAGCGTGACCGCAAGGGACAGTATGTAATGACCGCCGGCAAAACCGCCCGCCGCGACGAGGACGGCGGCAAGCTGGACCCCAACGATGAACTGGTCTTCCTGGTTTCCGACGCCGGAGATCGCCTGCCCGAAGCCGGGCGGCTCGAAGGCGGAAATCGCATCGAGATAGAGATAACCGACCCGAGGTATCCCGATCAACGCGCCTGGGCATACCTGTCCCGTTACGATGCTCCGCCGCGATCGAAGGTGGATTATGTTCGCTATGAACCCGCTACGGAACGGATCGTTTCAGAAAGATGTACCGTCGGATACCGGAAGGGATTCATGTTCTACAACGATCTCATCTACCACAAATCGGCGGGTGGAAACGGAAAAGATTTTCTCGACCGCATCAAATTCCGTCTCAGAATCGACTTTTTCGGCGGGAAGATGAGCATTGTTCGGAGTGAGGATATTGTCACCGCCTCGATACAGGGATGGATCGACGGCCCCGTCGAGGTGATCCAGTCCACATTGAACAAAGTGAAATTCATGGAGGGTTTACCCGGCATAGGTTTCGACAGTTTAAGCGAATATTATCCGCAGATGATGAGTTCGCCTATCATTGTGCGTTTTCCGTTCGATATAAAGAAGGTTGTGAAAATCTTCGACATTAAATCGGTCAGAATGGATATAATGGGCGATTTGCCGGGGATGATCGGTGGCAAGGCATACACCAGCCTGGGTCTGAACGGCTTTATATATACCGGTCATAGCAACGCTGAAAGGCTGAAAAAGGTCAAAAGAAAAGGCATCGTCTGGGGAATGGCCACTAAAAGAGGGGTGGGAACATGGTTTCCAAGACTGATTTTTCCTGACGCGATGTACCAGTTTAACAGCTTCTATTTGACCGACGACGTCACTCTTCAAAACCCTCCCGACGATGTGCCGGGAGAGATCGGGAGCGGTGTGACCTTTGATCTTGTTAATTACCCACCTGAAATTCAGGACTGGCTGGGAACAGGAAAGTTCGTGCTGACGTTCGAAACCTACTACGCATCGCCCGGAGCTACTCCGGCCGAGGCGCGTAAATGGCTCGATATTCGGGATTATCCCCTTTTTATCGATGTCCACGAAAAAAAATCGGCAATAACCGCAAATCAAAAAACCAAGAGAGCAGGACCTCCGTGGGAATGTGGGTGCGACGGCGTTACCGTAGATACGCGTGGCAGGAAAACCACCTTAAAAAAAATCACCTATTTCATCGGCGGCGTTGAAGCCACCGCTCGCGACCACTTTCTGGGCGTGCGGGTTACGGATAAGTCGTTTCATGCGATTCCCTTATCAAAAATTCGTTGCTTGTCCAACAGATACATCGAGTACGATCCTTACACCGGAACCCGGATGGCAATGTTTACGGAATTGACGCTCAAGAACGGCTCGATAATAGACTTGATGAGCTGTAAATCTTGCGGCTGGGCGGGCGCTGACGAGGAAGGGCAGGTCATTTACTTGTCGAACGCACAGATAAGGCGGATCGATTTCCACCGCATTTCGCATTGAAAGCCCTGCACTTACTCTGTGACGACGGCATCGGTCAAATTCAAGAGGCTGGATGTTCACTTCGGTTCCCCTTTCAATTGTTCAGCCGGCAGCGTTGCGTAACAAGGTTGACACCATTTTTAAATTCGTTATGTTATATGTGTTCTCTCCATAGCGGAGTCTGTCTGTATGGGACAAGGTGTGCTACTCAGAGGTGCAACCCCGCTAACGAAGTGAGCGGTAAGTAGGTTTTCTTTGTTTACTTTCTTTTTTCCAAAAGAAAG
>CAZDAF010000294.1:0-5142 GCA_964503115.1 uncultured bacterium | reverse complement strand
TCCTCCGGGGATGAGCCACAGATCCAGCTCACCATACCGTTTGATGCGTTAACGGCTGGAGTGAACGAGCAGGTATTATTCGATGTGCTGTAGGTCAGGCTTTGCCCGGAGGAGAGATTGGGATCCGTTGCGTTGACATCATGGCTGGATGGATTATCACACAAGCCCGACACTGTCGCAGGGAGATTTGTGATAGTGGGCGCCGAGTTGGTGGGTGACTCCGGTTCCCCGTTTCCACCACCCCCGCCATTACATCCAACAAGCGCCAGGATTATTAAAACAAAAAGAGAAAGAATTGCTATGTTTACCCTACGCATGATTACCCCTCCTGTTTACTACTTACTGTTAACATTTTATCACACTTTGGAGGATACTTTCAAGAGAAATCTTTGAGCTTTGATGTAGGAGAGGATCAGATAGTAGATCATGGCGATCCATATTTGAATAAGGCCGGCGCTTTTCGAGGCGCCGAGGTGATACAGCTTTTTTTGCTTGCGAGTTGAAAACAGCCACGATGTCACCGTCGGCATCGCCGTAAAATGTCTTGTTGTACTGTGGAGGCCAATAAGCAGCGGCCAGATGCGGAACAATAATGCAAATCCCCACCAACAAACAAATCTTACCCCTTTTCATTCTCATTCCCCTTAAGTTTGCAGGAAAACCAATAACCTTCTTTTTACATTCTATCAGAAAAATATTACGAAATCAAGATGTAAAACCATGGCGCGCGATGCGCAGGTCGGACGCTATGATTCCGGCGGATGAAGCCTGCCCGCAATCTGAAAGGAGAAGGTTGTCGATAAATGGTTGAAGCATGTCCTGAGCTTGTCGAAGGAACTGTCACCCTGAGCGTACCGAGCAAAGCGAGGCCCGTATGAGGCGAAGGGTCTCAACGTTGACGCTGCCGGTGTTAAGGCATGAGCTATCGACGTGGCGCTTAAACCCTCACGGCCACTGGTATTCATAAGCGCCCATGTCGAAATCCCCGCCCGGAGGCGACGGGCGCGGGTTGCCGTCAAGATCATGATCGGGAGCGCCGGGGCCCCCTGTAATCGAAAGACTGATCGAAGAAATGTTAGTCGCCTGTTCCCGACGCAGATATATAATAAGCACCGGTTTTGAACTGCACCGTCGCGGGCGCTGGAGGTTCGCTGTCGGCTGGGTCGGCATCACAGAGATTGAAATGATAATGACAATCAAACTCTCCGCCGCCACCGCCGAAGTTTGGTATTGAATCTGGAGACGGCGCAGCCTGCCCTGTACTGTCGATCTCGAATTCAGGAAAATTAACGGGAGAAACAGGATTGTGATACCTGTCACAGAAAACCGCCACCATGTCAATACAGGCCGGCCCTATAGCCCCACCTACCGTATATCCATTGGGATTGGTCGCGTCAGTTTCCCATAAAATACCATCGCTGTCGGAGTCCTCCCAATCCTCCCAAATCAACTCGTAATTACTGACCCAGCAGGTAAGGTCTACTTCCGGTGTCGATAAGCACTGTTGATAGTCGCCGCTTTGCTTCCAGGATTCTCCGGTCCCTCCGCCCGGCGAACCGCTGAAGATAAAATGAATGGGGTTCCAGATCATTATAAGTCCGTCCGAATCGATTCCATCCCATTGGCCGTTGGGCCCGTCATACTGGCCGATTGTGTTTCCCGGCACTCCCGGGGGGTTGTCGCGGAATGACTCGCCCGGATCCCACTGACCATTGTCGTTGGCATCGACATAAGGTTCCGACAGATCGATGTAATATTCGCCCAAATCATATTCACCATTACTATTCTCGTCAAAGAAGTATTCCTCACCCAAAGTCATCACTAAAACAGTTACCTTGCCGTCCATAGGGTTGGGCAAGTGATAAAAGCCATCCCATGGAGATGAAGGCGAACCGCCATGTTGTGTATCCCATTGATCTCTGATGCTTTGGGACACGGGAACGGAAGCTACTTGTGGATCGTAATAACTATTCAACCAGTATTCTCCGTACGGAAAATCAAGTCCCCCATTATAGGTTGTATTGTAAGGAGCCTCCCATGCCGTATCCCATGGAGCCGGGCCGGCCGTTTCCAGCCATGTGGTGGCTTGCCCATACTGATTAGTTGGAGTTTCGAGTGCACCGATTATGCCCGCCTCGGACGTAAAATACACAATAGTGCCCATGGCAACGGGATTATTGTATCGATCCCCGACAAAAGCGGTCACTCCACCTTGAACGCCATACATATACAGCCCCGGCAGATTATTCCTGCCGGCCTCGATAGCCGCGCTCAAATTCGCAAACGCCGGAACGCCGGGGTGTATGTATATCCCCGAAGCGCTCGTAAAAATGCCCGGATACTCTACTAACGTTGCCGTGACGCTAACGGAGCCGGAAAAGTAGCCGCTGCTGACGGAAGTCGACACTAGACCATTAACAGTAAATGCGCTTCCGGGTTGCGGTTCCGGCGTGGTAGGAGGAGCTGCGATGGAAAATATCACTTCATACGGATCGCTGACCGGATTGCCCTGCGAATTAATAACCTTGAATGTAACCGTCGAAGTTTCAGGAAGTCCCGATCCTTTGACGCCTATATCCATAGGAACCGCCGACACAAAAACTATTTCATCCGGCGGTCCCAGGTAACATGCTTCGTCATCATCTATAAGACTCTCACAATCGGAGTCGTCGGGCCAGTCGATGAATGTGTCACCGTCGTTATCAATACCGTCGTCGCACTCAAACTGGTATTCATATGCCCCCATGTCATGTTCCAAGCCCGAGGGACGGGGGTTGCCATCAAGATCGTCGCTCGGCGCACCGGTTGGGGTACCCGTATCAATACATGGCGACCCAAGCTGCAAATGCAAATCGTCGGTAGCCACAAACATCGGATCAAGATCGATATTGCCCTCTCCAGTGGCATAACCCCCTTCGATATCGCTGTAGGTCACAGACGGGGTAGAGGTTCCGTCATTGTATATCTCCGGGTCGGCAGGGGCCGTGTCATCCCACAGGATACAATTAGTCAACGTGGGGGATGAGTCCGAGTTATATATTGCGCCACCTGCATCGAACGCCGTGTTGCCGCTGAAGCTGCAATTGAAAATAACCGGATTCGAGCTACTTCCGTTGTTATAGATGGCGCCCCCATACCTCGAGTGCAGGCCGGGCTCTCCAACGTCTTCACCTGCCGTATTACCCGTAAAAATGCAATTAATCAGCGTGGGTGAAGAGTTGACGTTGAACATACCGCCTCCTTGTCCCGCAAAAAACCCTGAAAAGTGGGAAGCGTCGCTGTTGCCGTGGAAAGTGCTGTCGATTATAAGGGTATCGGAGTCGCTGTTATAAATTCCTCCGCCCCCGCCCCCGCTACTATTATCGCTGAAAGTGCAATCGGTTATTGTGAGGGAAGAACTTCCGTTATACATCCCACCGGCAAAACCATCCCAACCCGACATTATAGATGTTACGGCGGTATTACTAGTGAATATGCAGTTGGAAATTTCGAGGTCGGTCACGCCGCTATTCCTCATTCCGGCTCCGGCGTATGCGGAGTAATAAGTAAATCCGTTTTCTATGGTAAATCCATCAAGACGGGCGAATGAAGAACCGAGAACAACGTTATAACTCATATCCTCGCCGTCGAGTATCGCCGGATAGTCCGCCGGATTGCCGCGCTCGCCGAGACTGTTCTCGGTACCCTGGAATCCGCCGTATATATCGACGCCGTCTTTCATGATCAGGACAGGGTCCGTGCCGATCAGCGACATGGTGTATGTCCCTTCCGCAACCCATATCATTTCACCGCTGGTGGACGCTTCTACCGCCTTCATCACATGATCGAAAGCGTCCGCCCAATTAAAGCCCGTTCCAGCGCCTGTCGCATCATCATTCACGTACCAGACATCCTTTACGGAAATAGTAATATTCTGCGATATCTGGGCGGTATTGCCGTCGGTGACCACTACGTCCACGGTGCACGTCTCGGGGCTCGAACCGGCCGTAAAGCTCAAGTTGCAGGCGACGGCACCGGCGCCGCTTCCGTTCACGACGGGCGTAAACCCGACGCACGTATTGTTCGCCGCGCTGCAAGTGAGATATCCCGGATCGCCCGCACCCGAATTGGGCTCATCGCCATCGTCCGCCGCGCCGTTGGCCTGGTCATGACTACCGTTAATCCTGACCGTCACATCGGTCGGCATAGTTGTCCATGACGGAGCCTGGTTAACCTCGTTGATGGTTACGGTTTCGTAGTCTTTAATTAAGTTGAGTTCAACGAGCTGTACCGCCGCGTCGCATGCGCCGGGCCCCTGGGCTTCCGTAGGCGTGAAGTCATACGTCCACGGCCCTGCGCCGTTGATCGCGCCGCCGCAGTCGTCGTTCGCGGCATCCACTTCCGGAGTGCCACCGACAGCCGTTACGTCACACGAAACCGCCACACCCTCATCAACGGGGTTTGGAGTGCAGTTCGAGATGTTGATCGATTGCTCGACCGTGATTGTGATGTTCTGAGATGCGTAGCCGCCGAAACCGTCGTAGGCTCTGATATCAACAGTGCAAATCTCCCAGTCTCCGGCGTTAAAACTCAGGTTGCATGTCGCTGTACCCGCCCCTTCGCCGGTTACGGTCACGCCAAACGAACATATGTTATTCGCATAGCTGCATGACACGTATCCGGGGTCACCCGGCGCGGCATTCGGTAAGTCATTGTCAGCCGCCACACCGTTGGGAGCGTCATAGCTCGTGTGTCCATCTACAGTCACATCCGACGGTAGAGTGGTCCAATATGGGATGTCAGGAGGATTGTTTACGATTACTATATTGCTATCCTTCACGGAATTATCTGCATCGTTCATAACCGCAGCCGTGCAAGAACCTTCATCAGGCTCGCCGGGCGTGAACTCATAGAAGCCACCCGAAATCCCACCGCCGCACGTGTCCGCTCCGGAATCTACCACCGCGTTACCGCCTGTCGCTGTCAGGGTGCAGTACATTGTCTGGCCCACGTTCACGGGGTTCGGGCCGGGGTTCCAACAGTCGATGGCGACTGTAGGAGCTTCAAACACCACGTCGATATTTATTTCAGTGGCGGGTATATTCAGAAGGATCTGACCCGGAAAGGTCACCTTCAACGTCGCCGTGGCGCCGCTGCTACCGT
>CAZDAF010000293.1:0-5144 GCA_964503115.1 uncultured bacterium | reverse complement strand
ACAGCTTCAGACTTTTCTATTATTGTCAAGAATATCGCCATTTTTCAGCAATCTCTACTTTTCTTTTCGTTCGTCCAAAGGACTTGAAGGTAAGATCATCAACCTCGATCGCACCGCTGAGTTACGTCCTTAAATTTCTGTAAAATTTAAGGACGTAAATTAAGTATGTAGATAGAGTTGCCCGCCATATATAAAAGTAAAAGAATATATCCTTCCAGCAAAGAATCGGAACATAGAAAATTCTTGACAAAAGAATTATTGGTAGTAATTTATATATGCCTTTCTGTTAAATATATTATACAGCCCCATTAAAAATCTATTTAATTAAAAGGAGGCCATGCAATGGGCCGACTACTCGCTCGTATTTCCGACGACAGAGAACAAACTATTCAGGCACATCTTGAAGGCACCATAAAACAAATTAGCCATTTTTTCAACGAACGAGAGAAGCCAATCGAGGAGCTCGAACGTCTCTCCAAACTCGCCCGCGCCGCCGCGAGGCTGCACGATGTTGGAAAGTTCTCAGATAAGTTCCAATACTATATCAGGTTGCCAAATGATAACCCCGAAAAGAAAAAACTAAAAGGCAGAATCGACCATTCGACGGCTGGAGCGCAAGTCGCAAACGGCCATTTCCCAAGGGGAGGCAAGGAGTTTCCAGTCGGACGCATTCTCGAATACGCGATAGCGGGGCATCATGCCGGCCTCGCTAATGGAAGCCCAAAAGATGCTGGTGACCGGGCTTCACTTAAAAAAAGATTAGAAAACGACAAAATCCCAGCTATCGGTGATCGCGCCGGTAAATATGCCGACAAGCCCGACCTCTCCCTCGACGATATCGCCTTTCTGCTTGAGGATACAAAAGACCCGAAGGCCATCGCATTCCGTATGTCGTTTCTTATTCGCATGGTATTCTCCGCGCTGGTTGATGCCGACAGACTCAACGCCGAGTGGTTTGAGACCCCGGAGAAGAAGCAAATTCGCAAGGATTTTCCGAGCCTGAAGGAATTATCGGAGAAACTCAACACGCATCTCGCAGAACTTGCCAAAAATGCGCCGGATAATGATCTGAACCATCGTCGAGCTGAGGTTCTGCAATCCTGCCGAAACGCCGCCGAACTCGACCCTGGCCTGTTCACCTTGACCGTCCCCACCGGAGGCGGCAAGACGTTGTCTTCGCTGGCATTCGCACTGAAGCACGCGATAAAGCACGGCATGGAACGAATCATCTATGTGATCCCTTACACAAGCATCATCGAGCAGAACGCGGAAGAGTTCCGCAAGGCTTTCGGTAAAGGAAAAGCGGACGACATCAGCAAAGCCGTCGTCGAGCACCACAGCAATTTCGAGGAAGAAAACGCCAGTTATAAATTCGACGGCGATGACGAACCCTCCCTCCACGACCTTGCCTGCGAAAACTGGGACGCGCCGGTTATCGTTACAACAAATGTCCAATTCTTTGAGTCGCTTTTCGCATCGAGGGCGTCACAGTGCCGGAAGGTTCACAACATCGCAAATAGCGTGGTTATCCTCGATGAGGCGCAGATGCTACCGGTGAACCTTCTGCGCCCTTGTATCGAGGCGATTCGTGAGCTATACGAGCGTTATCATACAACCGTCGTTCTCTGCACTGCAACGCAGCCGGCGCTGAATAAACGCAACGATTTCAAGTTCGGCCTCGAAGACGCGCGCGAGATAGTCGGCGATAAGGCGATGGTCGAAAAATTATACAACGACTTGAAGCGCGTTGAGGTCGAGTTCATAGGCAAAAAGACCGACGACGAGCTTGTCGAGCGGCTCAAAGCGGAAAAGCAAGTCCTCTGTATCGTCAACACAAAGGGCCACGCGCGGAAATTATACGAGGAACTCCTTAAAAAATGTGACAATAAAGACGCCCTTTTCCACCTGAGCACGAATCTATGCCCAGAACACCGCTCGAAGGTTTTCAACGAGCTAATTCGCCCGCGCCTTAAGGACGGCCTTCCCTGCATCGTGATAAGCACCCAGCTTGTCGAGGCGGGGGTCGATATCGATTTCCCGACGGTCTATCGCGCGACCGCGGGCATAGACAGTATCGCGCAGGCCGCCGGAAGATGCAACCGCGAGGGGAAGTTAACAGACGAAAACGGCCAGAAAATCCATGGGAAGACGTTTGTGTTTGAGAGTGAGCGTAAAATCCCAGATGTCCTCCACGCGATAAAACAGGCAGCACAGGTTGCCGAGGGCATCAATCGCCGTTATCCAGATTTACTTGGTCTGGACGCTATAGAGGATTTTTTCAAAGAGCTTTTCTGGCTCAAAGGCCCTGTTCAGCTCGACTCGAAGAAGATCATCGAAAGCCTCGCGAAGGATATCGGGAATATATTTTTTCCTTATAGAGACATCGCCGAGGCATTCCGGCTTATCGACAGCCCGACCACGGCGGTTTTCATCCCTTACGATGATGATGCGAAGGATATCGCCGACAAATTCCGCCACTTCGACAAAGATACAAACTATCGAAAGCTATATCGCAAAGCGCAGAGATATACAGTCTCGCTCTATCAGCACGATTTCGCCAAGATTCGACCTGCTCTGGAGGAAACCGAACGAGGCGTTTTCATCCTAACCTCCGCCGGCAAATACGACGAGAGGCTGGGAATTGTGATCGGCGACCCATACGATTTGGATATTTCAAAAACAAACCAATAGCAACAGGAGGTAACATGTCAAAAGGTGTCAAACTCCGGGTGTGGGGCGATTATGCCTGCTTCACCCGGCCCGAAATGAAAGTGGAGCGAGTGTCCTACGACGTGATGACGCCCTCGGCGGCGCGCGGGATACTCGAAGCCATCTACTGGAAACCCTCCATTAGGTGGGTGATCAAAGCGATACACGTAATTCGGCCAATCGCGTTCACCAATATTCGGCGGAACGAGGTGGCCAGCAAGATTTCATTCCGAAACGCAAAGAGCGCGATGAAAGGAAATACCGAACTGCCGAATTTCTTCATCGAGGAGGACCGCCAGCAACGCGCGGCGATGGTTTTGAGGCGCGTCGAATACGTCATCGAGGCGGAGTTCGAGGTGCTAACAGACGAGAAACTCCGTGCGAAGGGAATAGACGTCGAAAACCGCGGGGACGATGACCGCACCGACGGCAAGCATATCGACCAGTTCCGCAGGCGCGCGCGCGACGGACGTTGTTTCAAACAGCCGGTCTTCGGTTGCCGTGAGTTCCCGGCGAGATTCGAGCTTATTGAAAACGAAGAAACGCTTCCTGTCTCGTGCTATGCTGAACAGGGCGAGAAAGACCTCGGCTGGATGCTCTATGATATGGATTTCTCGAATAAGAAGAACATCAAGCCTATGTTCTTCCAGGCGAAGATGCGCGATGGTATCGTCGAGGTTCCCCATCCCGACAGCGAGGAGGTGAAACGGTGATACTTCAAGCACTTACGGAGTTTTATAATAGAAAACGCGAGGAAGAGCCTGATAACATGCCACCTTTCGGATATAGCGTGGAGAATGTTGATTTCGCTGTGATTCTCGATGAAAACGGTAACTTCCTCCAGTTTCAGGATATCCGTATTCCAGACGAAAAAGGGAAACCGCGGTCACGTAAGATGATCGTCCCTACTACTACTCACACAGCTTCCAGGTCCGGTAAGAATCCACCGCCAAATTTTACCTGGGACAAGACCGACTATATTTTCGGCTCCCGGAAGAAGCCCGGCGATAAGAAGAAATACTTCGAAATGTTCGAGGAATTGGCTCACAAAGTCGGCGACGGTAGCGATGACCCGGGAATGAAAGCTCTTCTTCGATTTCTGGACAAGTGGGAATTCGACAGAATAGAGGAATTCGACAAATGGGAAGAAGTCCAGGGAAGTAATCTTGTATTTCAGCTCGAGAGAGATAGATGTTACATTCATCAGCGACCGGAAGTGCAAAGGCTCTGGGAAGAATACCTTCCGCTGGATGAGTCCGAATACAATGTGGATAGTTCTGGCGATGTAATCGAAGGCGCATGCCTGATTTCCGGAGAGGCTCCAATTCAGATTGCCCGTGTCCATAGGCAACTCGGAGGAGTTCGCGGAGGTAACACTACTGGCCAGGGAATCGTGAATTTTAATGCACCAGCTTACGAATCCTATTGTATGGATCAGAGCTTCAACGCGCCAGTGTCTATCGAAGCCGCATTCAAATACACAACCGCCCTGAATTACCTTCTGAGCAGGGATTCTGGCCAAAGCGTGCAAATCGGAGATGCGACAACCGTTTTCTGGGCAGGCGAGAACTCGAAGGCGGAATCGTGGTTCGGGCAGGCGGTGGATCCGGGGACAGAAATCGAGGAAAACTTGAAAAACTTCCTCGGCGCGATTCGCGATGGTAGAATGCCGGATGAGCTGAAGGACGAAAAAGACAAACAGTTCTTTATTCTCGGCCTTTCGCCCAATGCTTCGCGAATAGCCGTTCGCTTCTGGTATGCTTCGACAGTCGAAGACGTCATGAAGAAGTTGGGAGAGCATTACGCGCGCCTCAAAATCGAGAAGCAATACGACAAGGACTTCGAGTTCCCCGGCCTCTGGTGGCTACTCAAGGAGACCGCCGTACAGGGAAAATCGGAGAATATCCAACCGCTTCTCTCCGGCGAGCTTATGCGCTCGATACTCACCGGAAGCCGCTATCCCGAAAGCCTGCTTTCCGCAGTCCTGTCGCGAATCCGCGCCGACGGCCACACGAATTACAATCGTGCATCGCTAACAAAAGCTATTCTTATCAAAAATCATAACAAGGAGGTGACCGTGTCACTCAACAAAGAAAACGTGGAAGTGCCTTATCTCCTCGGGCGGCTTTTCGCCGTGCTGGAGAGGGCGCAGGAGGATGCCGCGGGCGGACAGCTCAACGCGACCATCAAGGATAAATACTTCGGCTCGGCTTCGGCGACTCCGAAAACAGTATTCCCAATTCTTCTAAAGCTATCTGCGCACCATATTAAGAAAGGAGAACATGGAGGGCCGAACGAATTTCTTAAAGGCCAGATAATAGAAGACCTACCAGATGAAAAATTTCCCGCTTCAATACCTCTCGAAGATCAGGGATTGTTCTTCATCGGCTACTATCATCAGCATAACGACTTCTACAAAGTCGAATGCGAAAAAT
>CAZDAF010000292.1:0-5145 GCA_964503115.1 uncultured bacterium | reverse complement strand
ATAAAGGATTTCCCGACGCGTATTACAACCAAGCGAGGAGACATACGAGAACTGATTTCTAACGTTATCCCGATCAAAGACGAAAAGGGCGCTTTGACGAGCTTGGTGAGCATCAGTCGAGACGTTACCGAAGAAAACAAACTCGCTAAAGAAACGGCTCGCGGGAGGAAGGTGCTTGAGGCTACGCATCGCATTGCACGCGCTTCCATCGAGGGTTCCGAATTGCAGCATATATACAATATCCTCAAAACTGAACTTGCAGATATAATAGATCATGATTTACTGGCCGTTGCGATGATCAAACAGAACAAATTGGATATTCAAGTGCTAAATAAAAAAGACCTCAATATTCCCAAACGCGGGACTTTCCCTCTTGAGGGTACATTTTCAGAAACCCTGATAAAATCTAAAAAACCAAGGCTTCTGAAAGACCACAAGGCAAAGAAACGCCTATACCCCGACGAGAAGCAAATTTCAGCCGCCGGAATAAGAAGCGGAATTAACTTGCCACTACAGCTACACGACCAAGTTATCGGCACAATCAATATCGGCAGCAAGAAACCGAACGCATTTTCGAAAGAAGATTTTCAGATTTTCCGCCAGATTGCAGATGAATTCGCAATTGCTCTGGAAAATATACGGCTCATGAAGGAACTTCGCCGAAGCAACGAGGACCTCGCCCGAAAGACGAGCTACCTCGAAACAATGCTCCAGTCCGGAAGAAAATTCCGGATAGATATGGATGAGCGCGACGTGGTGCATCAATACGTGCGGAATATCGAGAAACTTTTCGCCACTCCTCACTTGGTGGTTTATTTAACCGAACCGCAACGCAATATCCTCGTTCCGGCATACATGCATCAACTACCGCCCGAAAAAGCCAAGCGACCCTTGAAAATTGAAGGCACAATCAAGCGATGGATGAAAACCAGGAAAGATTACATTTATTACCGAGACTTGAAAAGGGTTAAAAGCTACAAGCCTTCTATTCCGGATGTTCGCTCCGCCCTGATTATCCCAATTAGAATAAGCGGCAATTTGTTGGGAGCGCTCTTTATCGAAAGTCATACTCCATCATACTTCAATTCGGATGATGTAGACCTGATAGTGCTTATGTCCAGACAAATGGCCGTTTCCATAAACAACATCCGGCTCTTCGAACAGGCATGCTTCCTAGAGCGTACCCAGGAAAATATTCTTGAAAATGCAAGCGCGCTGATTGTAACGATAAATCGCGAAGGCATCGTCACCACATTCAACAAGGCAATCGAGAAATTTACCGGGTTTTCCAAGAAGGAAGTGATAGGCGCAGAGGCCCTGAAACCCTGGAGTGAAACCGGACAAAGAAAAACCGCTTTGCAAATATGGAAAAACATAAAAGACGGTCGGGAGCTTCGAAACTATGTGATCAATTTATATACCAAAAAAGGCAAAACAAAAAGGGCTGTCTTCAACTCTACGGCAGTGCGTAACGCCAAAGGCGATATAGCGCAGTATGTTTTCGTGGGATATGACCTTACCGACCGGGAGGCGATCGAACGACAGTTGGCGCAATCCGCCAAAATGGCCACGCTGGGCCAGATGGCGGCGGGAATCGCTCACGAGCTGAGTAATCCGCTCACCGCCATATCTTCTTACTCGCAATTACTGCTCCGCAACCTGAAAAAGTCCAAGGGGAAAGAAAAACAGACCCTGCAGGTGGAAAGGATTCTCGAGGGGGTCGACCGTATCGAACGGCTGGTCGGCAATCTCATGGATTATTCACGCATGGATTACGAAGAAGAGGAACCTGTGGAAATCAATGAAACGATCGAGGAAGCGCTCGGTTTCAGCGAGTTCGATCTGGCAAAAGGTAACGTAAAAATCATCAAAAAACTCAACCCGAAACTGCCGTCGGTCATCGGCATCGCCGGCCAACTTCAGCAGGTATTCATAAACCTGTTTTTAAACGCAAGCTACTCCCTCCAAAAACAGGGAGGCGGATATATCAAGATCAGCTCTCGGCGCGGTCCGAAGGGAACTATACGTGTGGAAATCGCCGACGACGGGCCGGGAATCAGTCCCGATGATGTCAAGCGAATCTTCGAACCGTTTTACACCACCAAGCCTCGAGGCGAGGGCACAGGACTTGGATTAAGCATAGTCCGGGACATCGTTGAGAAGCACGGCGGCGACATCACGGTAAAAAGCTCTCCCGATAAAGGGAGCGTCTTTCGTATAACTTTGCCTTCCCATACCCCGGCGGAGAATGTGTCGGATGGACGATAAGATTGACGACGCAAAAACGGATCGGCGCCGCTTCTTCCGCATAGGAACCAACCTGCGTATAAAATTCCGGACAATGGAAGAGTTTCGCACGGAGTACACACGCAACATTTCACGGGAAGGAATATTCGTCGACACGAAGGATCCACTACCGCTCACGGAGTATATGGATGTGACTTTGGAGCTTCCTCCGCCCAGACCGTCGATGACGCTTATGGCGCAGGTAGTCCACGTCATAACTTCCGATGAAGCCGAGCAGCTCGGAGTGGAACCGGGGATGGGGTTGCATTTCGTCAATTTGACTTCAACGCGCAAGAAGATACTTGAGAGTTATATTCACGAGGAAATAAAACGCTCTCCCGCAACGCTGGCGCCGGACAGAAGGCGTCATCCTCGCCGGCGGGCGCATATAAAGGTGAAATTCGCTTCCAACGGCGCCTTGCAACAGAAGTACTCGCACGACATCAGCAAAGGCGGCATATTCATCAAGACTAAAGACCCGGAACCCATTGACACTCCAATGACGATTTCCCTCATTCACCCGGTCACCGGCGAGGAGATCAACCTCGAAAGTCGCGTGGTAAGGCACATCCGGCGAAAAGATAAAGATAAAGTCATTCGGGGAATGGCGCTGATCTTCACGGATTTCAAGCAGCACAAAGAGAAAATCGAAAAGTTCGTCGACTCGGCGCATATGGCAAGTCTTGCGTCAGAAAACAGGGTCATATCCGGAGAAATTGAAGACTACGGCATGCCACAGTTATTGTCGGTTATGGCGAAAAGTATCAGGGCGGGACATATAAATTTAATAAAAGAAAACGCCAAAGGCATAATAGGCTTCGAAGACGAAAAAATCACCCATGCGGAGCTAACGATAAAAAAGCAAGCGGAATCAGGCACTTTGGCGCTGATGGGGGAAAAAGCGCTTTTCCGCATTCTCGAGTGGAAAGACGGGCGGTTCGAGTTCGCCACCGATGTCATTTCTGGAAAACTGGACATGAAACTGGGCTCCGTTATCGAGGAAAGCGCCCGACAGGCGGCCCAAATCGGCAAAATATCGAAACGCTCCCTAAAAACATCCACAAACATACGCCCCACTCGAAAAGCGGCTAAAGTCGACCCTCCTGAAGAATTGAAGGAAATGATGAAATGCCTCAAGAAACCGATAAGTATGGCTGAATTACTTAACTCCTGCTCTCTGCCCGATCTCGAAATTTACGATGCTATCATGGAGCTTGAGAAAAAGGGTTTCATCGAAATTAAACAGTAATCCTCACTCTCGTCCAATAATAATTTTCAAAGGCATCATCGCATTCCAAACCAAAGGCTCCATCTTGAATGCAACGGCGCCTTGATGTATACTTGGAAATTAGAATTTTCACGAAAGGAGCGGAAATAATGAGTGAAGTACCGGCAATTGTGGACGGAGATTTCGATAATGAGGTAGTGCGGAGTGAAACGCCGGTTTTGGTGGATTTCTGGGCTCCTTGGTGCAGGCCTTGCCTGGCGATGGGGCCGGCGATCGAGGATCTTTGGAAAAATTACAACGGCAAGATCAAAGTTTTGAAGATGAATGTCGAGGATAACAAGAGAACACCGGTAAAGTTCGGTATTCGAGCCATTCCCACCTTGATCCTTTTCAAGGACGGCAAAGTGGTGGAACAAATAGTGGGGAACGTTTCCAAACAAAAGATCGAAGAAACATTCAAAAAGGTGCTTTAAATCTTCAGCAACTCAAACGGCACTTCGGGCTTCTTTCACCGGGCGGGCCCGTGGTTGTTGCCGGTGATAGCGGCGGTTCTTTTTGCTACCGGGGCCTTGTTTGCAACCGGACACGGAAGCAAAAACGCCGGAAACGCAAATGTTGCAGGCGATGAGCAACGAACTTCCGCGAAATTGCCGCCGACAACCAAGTTCGCTACCGGAAATATTAAAAAAGGCGTCAAGGCGCCCGACTTCGACATAGCTAACATCAAACAAGGCCGAATAAGGCTGAGAGACTACGCCGGCAAGGCCGTCATGTTGGACTTCTGGAGTATCGGCTGCCCCCCTTGCATCGAGGCTACCGCTCACCTGCAAAAGCTTTTCATAAAATATCGCTCGAAAGGTCTCGCAGTTATCGGGATAAACGTTGACCCATATCCCGAAATGGCTAAGAAATTCATCGCAAGAGCGCGCCTGACTTACCCGATCGGCGTCGCAACAAATGAAATGATCAAGAATTACGGGGGCTTACCCACGATACCGCAATCGTTTCTCGTGGATAAAAACGGAAATATCGCTCGACACTATGACGGTTTTGGAGCTCTGAGCGCTTACCAGATGGAACGCGACGTAAAACGCGTCCTTGGAATAGATAAATAACCTGCAAGGCGCCGACGGCGATCCGCAAACCGGGGCCGGAGCCCCTACGGGAGGTGCAGAGATGAAAAAATGGTGGGAGAAACACAAGGACAACATCCTGATGGGGCTGCTGGTCGCATACGTCATAAGCCTTGCCGTAGTTACGGTTGACCAGGTCTTCGGACCCTGGTTATTCCTGCCCGAAATGGATCGCCGGATAAACGTGCAAATTAAAAAACTGGCAAGCCAAAACGCTGAAGATCAAAAAAATGCCTTCAACGATCTCGTCAATACCAAAGGGGACTTTGCAGTCGGAGCATTGATCAAAATGCTGAATAAAACCGACAGCACACAATCCAGAATAAACGCTATTAACGCCTTGCGCGAAATAACAGGTCAGGATCTGGGACAAAACCCCGAAACATGGAAACGCTGGTATCAGGAACACAAGCGCTAATTTCCATAAAAAAAACAAACATAAAAGGAGCTTCTTGCAAAAACAAGACAACCGAGCATGTTTCACCTGAGACAAGGGAT
>CAZDAF010000291.1:0-5163 GCA_964503115.1 uncultured bacterium | reverse complement strand
GACATTGTTCTTAATCAGGCAATATTTGTTTCTTTTCTGAAAAAATGCCCGAGCAATAAAAAGGAGACCTTTCGGTCGCCATATCTTCTCGGGAATAAGTAACAATTTCTGAATCGTCACTTAGCCGATGGCCATGACGTGGACCCCGGCGATACCTTCGATTTTTTTCACCTGTTGAATCGAGCCTGCAACATAAAAGTGGGTTTTGATGGTTTTCGTAAGTAATTGGGGTTGTGATGAAGGCTTCCAGTCCGTGCGGACAAGATACCTGCACCGCAATTACCCCCAAAATATGTCGCGGGCCCGTCAGTAGCCTCGACCTTGCAAATTCGTTCGTTGGTGCTAAACTCCTTCGCGAAGATTTTCTTTCATCCGAATGGGCGGAAAAATTTTTACTAATTTAACTTGAGAATAGGCCTTGTTCCAAGGCTTTAAGAGAGAAATTTCCACCAGATCTCGTGAAAAAATCGCTCAAGTTAGGTAAAAGTGCAATCTATTAAAAAGGAGGTAATACCAAATGCATGCTACCATTCAAAAGACAATTGAGGAGATTGTTGGTTTCTTTAAACCAGGAGAGAAGGTGTTTGTGATCGGATGTGACAATTGCGCGGCCAAATGTCACTCCGGTGGAATACCGGAAACCGAAGAGATGGCAAATCGGTTGAAAAAAAGGGGAGTGAACGTGGTCGGTTGGTGCGTGCCTCAACCGGCGGGGGTTTCGCTTTGCAAGCTATCGAACACAAAAAAATATCTTCAGGAAGAGTATGGTGATAAAATCAAAGAAGCGGACTCCTTCCTGGTGCTCGCCTGCGGTCAGGGATTCCACACGGTGATGGACGCTACCGATGGGGAAATGGTTCATCCCGGCTGCGACACCATCTTTGGTGGTGAGACTGTCACCGATGATTTCATTACCGAGTATTGCTCGCTCTGTGGAGAGTGCATTGTCGGGTACACCGGTGGCCTGTGCCCGGTTACGCTTTGCGCCAAAAGCCTGCTCAATGGACCTTGCGGCGGCGCAAAAGATGGAAAGTGCGAAGTAGACAAGAACCGGGACTGCGGTTGGCAACTTATTTACGACCGACTCAAAGCACTGGGGCGGCTCGATCAGATGAAGGACTATATAGAGCCCAAAAACAATGCCAAGTGGAGCCGACCTCGCAGTATCAGTTTGGGTGATGGTGAAGCGACTTTCAAGTCGTTGGCCGGAGAACATACGGTTTCCAGCCGTGATTGATCAGTGTAGTTCGTAGTTAAGGAAAGGAGCAAAAAATGAGTAAGTTGCAACAAGCTCTTGAAAAAGGAGAATTCGCGGTCACCGGAGAAATCGGACCGCCTAAAGGAGTAAACCTGGACGAATGCCTTAAGGACGCGGAAAAGCTCCGCGACAAAGTAGTTGCTATTAATGTCACGGATTTGCAAAGTGCGGTGATGCGAGTCGGCTCTATGGCGGTTTCCGCCAAGTTGGTGGAGCGGGATTTGGAACCGGTTTTTCAATTGACCTGTCGAGACCGGAACCGACTTGCCATTCAATCCGATCTGCTTAGCGCCTGGGTACTTGGAATCAGAAATGTGCTTTGCCTTACCGGCGATCATCCCGCCTTGGGCGATCACCAGCAAGCTAAAGCGGTTTATGATCTAGACTCGGTTCAATTGCTGAGGGCGGCAAGCACTCTTAATAATGGCCAGGATCTTGCCGGTCACGACCTGGACGGGAAGCCGGATTTCTACCTCGGCGCCGTGGTGACCCCGGCTGCGGACCCGATTGAGCCTCAGATTATAAAAATGGAGAAAAAAATCAGTGAGGGCGCCAAATTCTTCCAAACTCAGGCCATTTATGAATCGGACAAATTCGAGGAGTTCGTCAAGCAGGTTCAGAATTTCAAAACGCCGATCATGGCGGGAATCGTGCTCCTAAAGAGTCCGGGAATGGCTCGGTTTATGAACGAGAATGTCGCAGGCATATTTGTCCCGGACAATCTTATAAAGGAAATGGAAGAAACTAAAAAAGAGGATCGCAAGAAGAAGGCAGTGGAGATTTCGGCAAAGATTATAAAAGAAGTAAAACCCTTCTGCCAGGGAGTTCACATTATGCCCTTGGGGTGGGACGAGTTGGTACCGGAAATTATTGAACAGGCAGGACTCGCCTGACATTTGAGAACAGAGGGAAACTTAGAAGAGTTCAACTCGTAGAAAAACGGATTTTCGTAGATGCCACGGGCAAGCGCGTGGAACTCCACCCTTTAGGTGGATAGATAACCACGAGCATGCCCGTGGCATTTTTTATAGGCCGGCAACTCAATCTTCGCTTGACTTGAATCCTGGTATAGGATTCAGGACGTGAACATTCGCCCGCGGGTAACCCCGTGGAACTCTACCCTTTAGGCTATTAGATATAAAATGATAATAATACACTGTGTTTGTTGACGAAGGCCTTAAAATTTGCTAACTAACTGTTTAGTTATTTTTCGTTGCCGGAGGATAAAATGAAAACTAATTCTTTTTCAGTCGCTCCGTTGCCGGAGTATCCACCTAACACTTCTCCGTTGGGCGCCATCGAGCCGGCGCGGATAACGCAATCGGGCACGGCCCGGTTCCCGTTCACCGCCGGGGAGATAATGAACCATTTCCGTCTTGCGAAGCGTTTTCCCGCGTCGTACTTCACCATGGTCGACGAAGCTCGCGGCCGGGCGCGCGAATTTGCCGAAAAGTACATCAAACCCGGTGCCGTAGAACTCGATAAGAAGATCGGCCGCGATCCGAAGTATTTCGATTGGGAGCTTATACGCAAGGCCGCTCCATACCGTTTTTTCAGTATGCTTATCCCTCGCGAGTTCGACGGGATGGGTTGCTATAGTCTCCAAATGGCCGCCATGGTGGAGGAGCTTGCGGTCGGCTGCGGCGGTTCCGCCACCACTATCGGCGTTCACAGCGCGGGTATTAGCTGCGGTATGGTCAGCCTCGATCCGCAGATTCTTGAGAAGTATATCCGTGCCACTGCTCAAGCCGAAATTCGCGGCGAGCCGATACTGTGGGGAGGTGCGGTCACCGAGCCTGCCGCCGGCACCGACATCTGGGACGAGGATTTCCTCGATCAGGGCAATATCGGCACGTTCGCTAAAAAAACTTCCGACGGCTACGTCCTGAACGGCCGCAAGTGTTTCATATCCAACGGAAGCGTCGCAAAATACTTCGCGGTGGCAGCGGCGCTCGACCCGAAGAACATACTGGATTCGTGGAGCATATTTCTCGTTCCTTCCGACACCAAAGGTTTCAGCGTAGGCCGTATCGAGCGCAAGATGGGTCAGAAGTCCAGCCCGACTGCGGAGCTTATTTTCGAGGACATGTTCCTTCCCCGCGAGATGTTGGTTGGTGGAGAAGGCCGTGCGGCGAGGTTTGTTACTATTTACCTTGCCGGGTCGCGCGGGCCGGTCGGGGCTATCGGCACGGGCCTCGCCCGCAGGGCGCTCGAATGTCTCGTGTATTGGGCGAAACAGAAAAAAACGGGACGCGGGAGACTGATCGACCAGCAAACTATACAGCTTGTCATCGCAAGAATGACCAAGGAGATCGAGGAAGCCCGTGCGGCATACGTTGCAGCGGCACTGGCTTGTGACGAAATTTTTCTACATATCATGACGAAACCGGTCGTGAAGTTGATGCTGGGTGCAATTCCGAACAGCATGTACTTAAACCCCATGGTGATCAAGATAGCCAAGTCGAAATTCGCCAAGGATTTTATATGGCGTATGCTTTCGGAGGCGGCGCCTGACGACCGGTTGGCGCAAACCAGCTCACTCGCCACCATCGCCAAGATAAAGGGCAGCAGTGTCGGCGTTAACGTGTCGGGAGAAGTTGCACGCATAATGGGCCCGGACGCCGCAGATCCGAGGTGGCCCGTCGAAAAATGCTGGCGGGACGCAAAACTGACGCAGATATACGAGGGCACGAACCAGGCTAATACGATAACGCTGTTTAAAGATACGGCACGGACGTGGAGGTAAGACGTGGATATATATCATGACGAAGAATTGAGACCGTTGGCCCAAACCGCGCAGCGTTTTGCGACGAAGGAAATACTCGGCAAAGTAGTAAATCTCGAATCTCTCGAGAAATCCGGGTTTCCGTGGGAAGCTATAAGCGCGGGCGGTCAGGCCGGCTTTTTATGCGGTCCGCTGGATGAAGAACTCGGCGGCGCAAGCCTCGGCCTGCCGGCTATGGCGGTTCTGATCGAGAAACTGGCCGAAGGCGCTGCCGGGCCGGCGGCGATATTCGCGATGCATCTTGCCGCAACGGCGGCTTTGGCCTCGGTCGATGCGGTCAGGCCCTTATTCGAGGAGATGGCCGCGCACTCGACCGATGCGCAGCCTTTTCTGGTTGGCGTGGCGTTGCCCCGAACGGCTGTTTCCATCGACAGGCCCGCCGTTCCGGAAGTCGTTGAAGAAGGCGGCGACTTGACGGTGACGGGCGATTTCGTCTGCCTGCCCGCGCCGGAAGTATGCCATCGTGTGCTTGTCGTCACCGGCGAGAAGGACGCTCACCCGCTGATTGTTGACGCCGAAAGGATCAAACCGCTGGTCGGAGAGGTATACCCCGGCAGTGGCTTGGACGAGTTTCCCCCGGCCGGGTTGAAACTGGACGATTTCAAGGCGAGCGACGATGAGGTGTTGGAAAAATCCGTCCCGGCGCGATTGTATCGCAATTTGCGAGTGCTCCTTGCGGCGGTCCACCTCGGAAACGCCTGCGCGGCGACCCGGACGGCATGGGAATATGCCGAAGAAAGAATTCAGACGGGCCGGAAGATAATCGAGCATCAGGAGGTCAGGCGTATACTCGAAAACATGACCGAGCTTACCGAAGCAATGATAGGCACGGTGCGGCTCGCGGCGGGCGCTCCCGAGGGTGAAGCCGCATCGGATATGGCGCGTCGCGCTTACACATTCTCCGGCACCGCCGGCGAGCAGGTGTGCCTCGATGCCATCCAGACGCTGGGCGGGTACGGATACATGAAAGATTATGGCATCGAAAAACGCACAAGAGACGCAAAAAGCATACAATGCCTCTTGGGAACGTACCCCGAAGACATACTCGGAGGAATTTGAGCAAAAGTCGAAGGCAAAAAAGGGAGTGGTTGATTCGGTAAAAAAAGCCCAATTAAAACAG
>CAZDAF010000290.1:0-5186 GCA_964503115.1 uncultured bacterium | reverse complement strand
CGTTGCCGAGAAAGCTGCCGAAAAATTCCGCCATCTTGCCATGTTCGAGTATCCCGAAATAACTTCCCTTGATGCTGAAAAATGCGTAGGCGAGCGTCCAGCTTTCGACGTAAACGTAATATATGCCGATAGTTGTGGGAAGGAACACTCCCAAAACCCCGATGTACTTAGCTATCGGGTGCTTCCAGGACATCGAGAATATTGCCGGTGTGGTGCCATGTCCTCGAGCGCCGCCGAACCTGCCCATGGCCCATTCGACCCACATGAGCGGCATCGCCAGCAGCAGAAGCGCACATAAATATGGAATAATAAACGCCCCGCCGCCGAATCGCGCCGCTTGAGCGGGGAAACGAAGGAAATTTCCCAAACCGACAGCGTTACCGGCCATCGCCAGCACCAGTCCGATGCGCGTGGCCCATAGCTCCCGACTTATACCGTTTGCTCCTCGACCTTCCATCGATCCAACTCCTCAGCCGTTGTTAATGGCCGACTGTGTAAGTAATAGTCTCAAAACCGTTTTTTTTCAACAACGGGTTTTCCCGGAAGAGACAGGCTCATCATAAAATAGCACAAAAAACGTCGAGTTGGGAAAATTGTCCAATAATTACATAGTCCGGGAAGTAGTGACCGATAGCGGCTCAACTTGCATGATGGTAACCTTAACGTAAATGATGGAGATGCCGACAGGCGGTGTGGTTGTTGCCGTATGTATGTGCGAGGAACGCGCCGGGCGACCGGGTAAGCATACTTGTGGACGATTTTTCTTGCTGAAATGCTTGAGAGGTGATAGTGGATCGGGATCTGTTTAGAAAACTGGCCGTGCATTACATAGCGCCGTATTACACGTTGCCGCCGACATCCGTTTTCACAAGTCCGACGCTGCGTTGCTCCTCGGCATGCATGCATTGCGGTGTATGGCGGCTGAAAGAAAGGGTACCGGAACTCTCGGCGGAGCAATGGGGCGATCTGCTTTCAGACCCTTTTCTCAGCATGGTTCGCACGTTATGGCTTTCCGGGGGCGAGCCGACTCTTCGAGATGACCTCGCCGAAGTGGCCCGGCGGGCCGTCGACGCTTTGCCGGGGATGAAGTCGATCACCGTAGCCACCAACGCCCTTCACCCGTTTCGGCTCGAGAAATTTCTCGAAGATACCTTGCCGTTACTCGAAAAGCGCGGCATATATGCCTGGATACACATAAGCCTCGACGGTCCCCCCCCAATCCACGACCGGATGAGGGGGGTCGAAGGGGCGTTCAATTCGCTCGAACGTACGGTCCTGATATTACAGCGTATCAAGGAGAAAGGCGTGCCTATCGGATGGGGCTTCAATTGCGTCATCACGAGCGTAAACGCCCGCCATCTGGCCGAAACCGAGGAGCGGGCGGCGCAGCTCGGAGGTGAAATAACTTTCAACCTCGTGCTACCCTCCGGAGGATTTTACGGCGGTGATTCAACAAGCGCTTTGGACGCCGACGACAAAGCTGCGGCCCGATCTTTCATCGGACGGTTGATAAACAGGGCCGATCCGTATTACCGTCGTCATTACGAAACGGTGCTCGATGTGCTGACTTCAGGCCACAGGCGGCATCGGTGCGAAACGCTCGAGGCTACGCTATACCTCGACCCGGACGGCACGGCTTACCCGTGCCCGTGCGCTTACGAGGAATTTCGAGTAAGTACGCAACCCGGCGCGATGAGATATACATGGGAACGACTCGCAAGGTATCGTTCGTGGATACACCGCCGCTATTGCCCGGGTTGCGCGCTCGGATGCTCTTTCGGAGAGGGCGTTTCCTTATTGGAATTCGCCGGACTTATAATGGAGGAATTGAGATGAGAAAGTATAAGCTTTTTTTAGTTTTGAGTATTGTGTTGATCTTTTCAGGAGCTTGTAAGCAGGGCACCGACGGTCCGCCGCCGCCCATGACCCAGGAGACAATTGTCAAAGAATCTTCCGAGTGGCGGTTTATGCGCGAGCGAATGGTGTCTACGCAAATCAAGGGCCGCGATGTTCACGACCCGACAGTACTGGCCGCCATGCGCAAGGTGCCCCGGCACCTTTTTGTGCCGGCAGAGTATCGCAAAAAGGCTTATAACGATTATCCGCTGCCCATTGGAGAAGGCCAGACGATTTCGCAGCCATACGTCGTGGCGAAGATGACCGAGTTGCTCGCACTCAAGGGAGGTGAACGAGTGCTCGAAATAGGCACAGGCTCCGGCTACCAGGCGGCGGTTTTGGCGGAAATTGCCGCCGAAGTGTATACCATCGAGATTGTCCCCGAACTCGGGCTGTCTGCCGGAAAGCGCCTCAAGGAGATGGGTTACACCAACGTTCATGTCAAAATCGGCGATGGTTACCTCGGTTGGCCCGATGCGGCGCCGTTTGACGGGATAATCGTCACCGCCGCACCGCCTTACGTTCCGCATCCTCTGGTCGAACAACTCAAAATCGGCGCTCTAATGGTATTGCCCGTGGGAAAGGGGCATCAGGAACTGGTGGTGATCTCTCGTAAGAAAGATGGAACCTATAGAACCAAAAGGGTCTTTCCCGTTCGATTCGTGCCGATGACCGGAGAAGTGCAACGAAAAAACCCTCAAAACCCATAAGCGCCCAAGGGCGGAATCAAATCTGATTTTTACCTTAATTAATCCGTCCCGATGGGTAAGGAAGCTTATGGCTCAATGCTGTGATATCGTTATACTTGTATTATAGCGCCGAAACGGAAAGTCGTGAGATGCGATCTTACATTACAAATACAGGGAGATTTCTACCCGCCTTATTGTCGGCAGCGGTAATATTCGCCGGGATCGCCTTTGCCGGTTTGCCTAAACCGGCTGAACCGCCCTATAAAATCGACCTTAAAAGACTGCACCCGATCCCCATAAAATGGGAGACCCTTGCGCAGGGATTCGAGCGTACCGTTTTTAACTTCGAGGGAGAGGGGTCCGCTTTTGACGGTTCGGTGGTAAAAAGGTTCAAGCGCCTGGTTGAATTTGTGGTTTTCCGTGTAGACACGAATAAATATCCATTGCGGGTCGTCACCGCCCAATCAGCCATTGGGAAAAACGTGGCAAGCCTGAAGAGCGTACACGAGAAGACGGGCGCCCTGCTTACCGTCAACGGAGGATTTTTCTCGATTGAGGGAGACCCCATAGGCCTGGTTATCAGCGAGGGCAAACCGGTTAGCGGCTACAACGAAGAGGGTCCATCGGGAGCATTGGCCGTTTATGACGGAGTTCCAAAAATAGGTTGGGCTCGTAAAATCGCCGGCGCCAAACCGATGCCGGATTACGCACTGCAAAACGGCCCCCTTCTTGTCGACCCCGGCGGGAAATTCGGTATCAACGTGATTGCCGCCCATTATTTTTATCGGACAATCGTAGCGCTGGATAAAAAAGGGAGGCTGCTGATAGGAGTTACAAAGAAAAAACACCTCTATAAAGATATAGAAGAAGGTATCAACCTTTACGAAGCGGCCGTGATTTTTTATCACCCCCCGGAAGCGGGGGGACTGGATGCGGACGCGGCATTAAACCTGGACGGGGGCACTTCCACGGGAATGTTATTTAATATGGGCGAGCATCGGGATAAGATCTTTATCAGTGTGGATGTGCCTAATTTTGTCTGCATCATGCCGCCTGAATAGAAAACAACACTCTTATTGCTCACACAAACCCGGGTATAATGGCTGTTCTAAATTTATTAAACCATAAGAACAATATGGAGACCGGACGCAGCCGGCAAATCGAAAATCCGTATGGAGCCGACGGCGGGCGCCGGTACCGATATTGACGAAGTCGCCTGACTGTTTAACCTCATGTAAGTTATTCCGTAACAATATTTCAGATGGAAATCCGGTAATAATCGTCATAAAAGTAAAAAGAATGGGAAAATTTATGGAGATTCGTGCAATTGTGAAAAACTTTAACTCGGCAGTCGATAAAGTCTTAACCGTTATAATCCCGTCGGTAACGGCCATAAAGAGCGGAACACTCAAGTATCTGCCGATTACAGGTTTGATTCTTATCATGGTTTTGTTTCTGCCGAGCTGGACCGTCAGTGATTTGATCAAATCCAATAAGACGCCAGGCATCGAAACCGATTCGTATCCTTTTGAACGGGCCGTTAAAGCCCGGGAAAACCTCAAGTCCATAGCGGATGCCCAGGTTTTGTACTTCGCGGAGCATAACCATTGGGCGGGATATGAGAACGAGAAAAAAGTGTTCGACTTGCTCGGGTGGAAGCCCGCAGGGGAAAGACATTACGCCTATTACTGCGGCAATGACAGCATCATGCCTCAGGCCGGCGGTTCTTTCAAAAAGTTCCCCGACCCTGAAGTCGATTGGCCTTTCGCTTTTTATCCCGGGATAAAAGTATCGGATTTCATTTGCATGGCTATAGCCAATAACGACAGGGACTCCTTTCCCGACGTTTGGATGATAAACAAATTCAGCCGACCCATCCATCTGCTTGACGACGCGAACGACCGGGTCGTGGTGGACATCTTTTCAGAACTGTTCGATGAAAAAATTTATTATCAGAACCACTTTACCGGTGAGGCCGGCAAACAATTGAGCCGTGTATTTATCAGAATTAACCTCCCGGCCTACAGATTGGACCTCTATGAAGCCGGCCGCCGGCTGAAAAGCTATCCCATAGCTATCGGCATGAGAGGATATAAGACACCCGAGCGGACCTTCTATCTCGAAAAGATGGAGTGGAACCCGTGGTTCTATCCCCCAAACGCGAACTGGTGTAAAAAGGAGGGTGAAGACACTTGTAAGCCTGTCAGCCCGGGCCCGTGGAATCCGCTCTGGCCCGTCAAGATGATCCTGCAATCCTCTTACCTGATACATGGAACCCCTAAAACATCGAGCATAGGCAGGAAAGGCAGCCACGGTTGCATTCGTATGTACCCCAAAGACGCTGCGGATCTGGCGTGGAAGGTGATGGTCCTTGCCGGAACACTGGAGCCCCTTTCAAAGAAAGAGCTGTTCAAAACCAAGAGCAGGAAAACAATCCGTATGGTGCTATTGGAACCCGTACAGGTAAATACCGTGTATGAGCGACTGGAAATTTACGATGGCCAACTCCTGTTTCATGCCGACCCATACAAGTGGCAACCGATGGACGCTGAAAAAATAAAGGCGATGCTGAGCGAAATCGGCATTACAATTGATAACTTC
>CAZDAF010000289.1:0-5195 GCA_964503115.1 uncultured bacterium | reverse complement strand
AAAACAAGGAAAAAGCGGTAGTTCCGAGCCGCCCGCAGGTATTGTACGAGACGATATATTCATCGAGCACCGTACCGACAGACATCACCCCGAGAGCCCGGAGAGATTGGTGCGGATATATGGAATGCTTGATGGGTGGTCTCCAGCAAAGGACATCCTCGAAGTGCCTACTCGCAAGGCCGAGCGCGAGGAGCTCGAGCGTATCCACACCTCTCATCACATCGATACGGTGGCCAATACGGCCAATATGGAAAGTTTTCATCTCGATGGCGACACGCCTACGTCTCCCCGTAGCTATGAAGCGGCGCTGGTGGCGGCGGGATCGAGCATCGAATTGGTGGATTATGTTCTGGACGGTAAAATTTCCTCCGGCTTTGCGCTTGTCAGGCCGCCGGGTCATCACGCGGAATCCGATCGCGCCATGGGGTTTTGCCTGTTCAACAACATCGCGGTAGCCGCCGCGCATGCCCGAGACGCGCACGATCTCGAGCGAATACTCATCGTAGATTGGGACCTGCACCACGGCAACGGCACGCAACATTCCTTCTACGGCGACAAGAAGGTGTTGTATTCAAGTACGCACCAGTACCCGTATTACCCCGGTACGGGGCATTATCAGGAGACAGGCCAGGGTGAAGGACAGGGATATACCGTCAACTTCCCGCTGCCGCCGGGCCAGGGCGACGACGAATATCTAGCAATATTTCAGGAAATAATCGAGCCCCTGGCCGCCCGGTACAAGCCGCAGCTCGTGTTGGTTTCGGCGGGGTACGATACTTATATTGACGACCCGCTGGGACACATGAACGTCACCACGGACGGATACGGCAAGTTGACCGCCGTGCTCAAACGCATCGCGCAAGCGCATTGCAATGGGAAATTGGTCTTCTTTCTCGAAGGAGGATATAATATTGATGGGTTGGTTCAGGGAGTGCGAAGAGTGCTCGAGGTTTCGATGGGCAAGGTTGATCCCGATATTCCCGATACTGCAACGGGATTGGATCAACGCTTTATCGGGTACCTTGATATGATTAAAGAAACCCTTAGACCTTATTGGGATTCATTACAATGAAAAGGACAATAAAGATAATTGTAATATTCGCTGTTTGCGGATTGCTTATCGCAACCTGTGAAATGGGTGACAGCGGCGACCCGGGCACACCCAGCGACCTTGGCTTCATCTGCAATTCGGTTACCGGAGCCTCGGATTGCGTTACGCCCGACACACGCGTGCTGACTTGGATAGCCAGCGGTGACGACGGCGAAAGCGGCAAGGCGTTGCAATATGACATAAGATGGGTAACCGGCGAGCCCATGACCGAGGAAGCGTTCGATGAAGCGCACCATTTGATAAAGGAGCCGGAGCCGAAAGTGTCCGGGTCGGTCGAGATGTATTTCCTGCCTCGGCTGGCGCTTGGGGAGGAAATATCGTTCGGGCTTAAGGCTTTTGACGAGGTGGCTCGGGAAAGCGGGATTGTTGTGATGTCGGGAATGGCAACATTGTCCTTTCTGGAGATGGAGTTTGCAACTCCCGAGTTCGAAGCGCTTCCCGCCGCGACTCCCGAGTTCGGCGCTGCGGTGGCGTTGATCGGGGATATAGACGAGAATGAGGAAAATGACGTCGCTATCGGTGCTCCGGGAGAGGGTGACGATGTAGGTAGCGTGGTAATTTACCTGGCGACGTCGATTGATAACGTTATCACCGAGGCCGGCGGCATTCCCCATGTGGTTGAATCCACACCTTTCGCGCTGATGATTCGCGGAGAGGAAGAGGGTGATCGGTTCGGCGCCTCGATATCCGGGTACTCGGATTTCAACGGCGATGATATAAATGACTTTGTTGTCGGCGCGCCGGGTGCGAAGAAAGTTTATATCTTCTTTGGCGGAAAAAATGAAAGATACAATTATAATGACCTCGAAAAGATGCCGGATACTCCGGTCATGGTCAATGCTGCGGATATCGCCGACGTGATCATTGCCGGTCCCGCAGGCTCTTCCTTCGGCGCAGCGGTCGAATTACTTGGCAACATAAATGATGGAAATGGCGGAGAACTCGCAGTGGGCGCTCCTGAAGCGTACTGCGTGTATCTTTTTTACGGCGGACTTCTTGAGGGTAACGCTATATCGGAATCACCGATTACCGTCGATCTAACCGCCGGCGGTTGGGCCGACTGGAGTTTGGTGGGCCCTGCCGGCAGCAGTTTCGGCTACACCCTGACTCGCGTGGCCGATCTGGACTCGGACGGGATAGAGGATGTGGCCGTGGGTGCTCCCAATATCGAGAGTGTGTTCATATTTTATGGCGGTTCCCGCGAGGATAAAGCCATAGACTTTTCAGCGGAGGGATCACAGGTATGGACTTACGGCGTCGACGACTACGATCTGATGCTGCAAGGCCCGGTGACGAGCGAGTTCGGAGCGGTGATTGACGGGTTTGGCAGTAGTAGCTCTTCGAACTTAACAGCCGGTTCGATTGCCGTGGGAGCTCCCGGCGAGGACAAAGTTTACGTCATGCACGGCGGCATAGAGAGTGCGATCGGGTTTCCGACCGAGGGCTCCACTCTTTACGTCGTGGAAAGCCAGGGAGCGGATTATGTGATCGAAGGAGAGGTGGGGACACGATTCGGAGAGTCGCTTTCGGTCCGCTCCGATATGGACGGAAACGAACGATCCGATGTGCTCGTAGGCGCTCCCTTGGCGACAGATGAAGTCGAGCTTGGGGCGGTTTATGTCTTTTACAGTACGGACGATGCCCTAAATATCAGGGATATTGATGACGCCGACGTGGTGTTTTGGGGAAAGAATGAAGGAGGTCGATTCGGAGCGGGCCTCTCAGGAGTGTTTAATTTAATCGCGCACGAGGGAGTGAGCGAGAATTTGGGCGACCTAGTTGTAGGAGCGCCCGGGAGCAACAGGGTTTTCATCGAGTTCTGATGTTTCGTATTGCTCGTTCCATAGTTTTGGTAATGGCGTTCGCGCTTGTGGCGGCGTCTTCGCCCAGGAAATTACCGGGCCCTCCGCCCGTAATCGTGAAACCCGACGTAAATTACATTGCGACCATCCAGACGAGTATGGGCGCTTTCCACATGAAGTTATTCTCCGCCGATGCTCCACGTACGGTCAGCAACTTCATCTACCTGGCCCGTGGGAAATTTTTCGACGGCCTGACTTTTCATCGGGTAGTCCCGAGGCACGTCATCCAAGGCGGCGATCCTATGGGTACCGGGACGGGCGATGCGGGTTACACCATACCTTTCGAAAAATCTCCACATAAACATCTCGAAGGCAGCGTCGGCATGGCACGCTCGGGGGATGATATGAACAGCGCTTCAAGCCAATTCTACATCTGCCTGACGCGCCGGACGTTCCTGGATGGAAAGTACACTATTTTCGGGCGGGTGTATAATGGGATGGAAATCGTTCACAAAATCGGTCAGGCGCCTACAGGTCATAATGATAGACCGATCGAGCCGGTTTATATTCACCGGGTTATTATCACCGAAGCTCCGTCTTCGCCGCAGGGAGGAAACAGGCAATGAAGCGGATTTTATGGCTGATCTTTTTATTGGTCATGGTGTCGGTACTATTGATAACATGCAAATCAAAGAGGGGAGGCAAAATGGTTGCCGTAGTCGAAACAAGCATGGGAAATTTCGAATTTACTCTATTTAACGAAGATGCGCCCAACACCGTCAAGAACTTTGTCGATCTCGCCGAGAAAAAATTCTACGACGGTCTCACTTTCCACAGGGTGGTCGAGGGGTTTGTTATCCAAGGCGGTTGTCCACAGGGCGACGGCACCGGCGGGCCGGGACACACCATTGCAGCCGAGTTTAACGACCATAAACACGTACTGGGTACGGTGGCCATGGCGCGTGGAAGGGATATCAACAGCGCCGGAAGCCAGTTTTACGTCTGCCTCGATACTATCTCGCATCTGGATAAACAATACACCGTTTTCGGAAAGGTTACCTCGGGCATAGAGATCGTACAAAAAATCGGCTCGGTGCCAGTGGACATGGGTCACCGGCCTGTAGAACCCGTTCATATACTTAAAATCACCATTGACCGATAAAGGATGGTTTCGTGAAACGGCACGCCTGGCCGGTTTTTGTATTCGCTTTCACCGCCACGGTGTCTCTGCTGCTGTGGACACAAGAATCGACCTCCCAAAGCGGTGCCCCGTCATCATTGCCGGACCCTGCAAGCATGGAGGAGATCGTGCCGCGTTTCGCGGAGGCCAGCAGTATTTTAACGCCGCAGTTGGGAAAGAGGCCCAAGGATTATTTTTCGCCCCGAAAGGCCATTGATGGGGATTGGGAAACCTGCTGGGCGGAAGCCGTCGAAGGAGCGGGCATCGGCGAGTGGATTAAGCTGGTTTGGCTTACCGGGGAAACGCCTACCTACATCGCCGTGTTGCCCGGTTGGGCCAAAACAAAGGCACGGTGGGAAAACAACCCGAGAGTAAAAGTCGCCGAAATAACGCTCTCGAACGGATACAGGCAAATCATCAGTTTCAAGGACAAAATGCAGCTACAGTTCTCACCGTTAAAAACCGGAAAGCCCGCCGAGTGGCTAAAATTGGAGATTAAACAAGTTTATCCCGGCAAGCGATTCCAGGACACTTCCATCAGCGAGATAAAAGTTTTCCGATATAAAGCGCCTCACTAAATATCCCGGCCCGTTCGGTTGGCCCGCAGGCCGCACGTGTTAGGAGACAGGGGGCACTTATTTCCCACGGGTGGCTGAAGCCCCCAAATGGTGGCATAATAGTGTTATGAGAAATGGAAGGTATCAGCCGGCGATTGAGTTGAATTCATCCGGGTGTACTTTTTTAAAGGCGGTTTTCCCAGAGAAGATAGAAGTTCCTCGCTTTGTTTCCATTTTCATTTTAATGGTTTATGCTGTTACGCTTTCATCCTGTGACGGCGGCAATGAACGCGGATCTTACTTCCTTTACGGTTTGCAATGGGGCATGACGTGGAAGGAAGTTGTGGAAGTTCTGAAAGTTGAAGAACTTGAAGAATCCGATTCCGGCAGTGGAGTGAAGGTGGCTGAAGCCCCATTCTTTCTGGCGGGCGTTTCAGGAAAGCTGAAAATTACGTTCAAAAAACGTCTATTCGGATATTCAGCCCTAAAAGCAGTCCGATATGAAGCCAAAATTAAAGACCCAGGCATTCGTGGCGAATCTTTTA
>CAZDAF010000288.1:0-5211 GCA_964503115.1 uncultured bacterium | reverse complement strand
GGCAGCGACACCCTGCGTAAGTTATGCGCAATTATTTAATGCGTCGTGTATAGAAAGTTAGTTCCGATTTTAGAACCCATAATAGTTCGTCGATTGAACGAGAAGAAAGAAAAGCAATAAACCCGGATTTTGCAGTTGGAGATGGAGACAAGGTAAATATCGAGTCGGACAAGGGATTTAAATCCCTTGTCCGGTGCACTAAGTGGTGCAGCTTTTCAACTGCATTGCAGTCGGAGAAATTTATTGTAAACATTTGATATCAAATCGGAATTATAGAAATTAGTCTTTTCATCTTCGTCTTTAACTGCAATATCCGGGATAATTTTAGGAAAAGTTCTGGAAAATCTTCATCTTGTGGATTTGGGTTGTTTTTGCTAGCATCTTTGTGTGAATTGAAAGAAGGGTGCCTGAGCCATAGTGAGGCTGAAATTTCAAACCATGAGAGGCGGTGAGGTGAAATGGAGGAGCGGTTCAGGTTGGGAGTAGAAGGAATCGGCTCGGTAAGCGCGGCGCTGTCGATGCCTGGGGGCGAGTTGAATTGCGGTGTGGTGACTGCTCACGGTCAGGCGAACGATCTCGACCACGATCTGCTAAAAGCTTTCGGGAAGGGGCTGGCGGAGCGCGGCTACGCCTGCCTCAGGTTCAACTTTCCGTACAGGGAAGTCGGCAAGAAATCGCCGGACGATGTGGAAACGTTGATGAAATCGTATCGAGCGGCACGCGACGAACTCGTCCGAAGAATGGGCGACGCCACAATTATACTTGCGGGAAAGTCACTCGGAGCGAGAATAGCGTCTTACGTTGCTGAAAGTGACGGTGCACGGGGACTTATATTTCTGGGATACGCGATTCACCGGCCTGGCGCGGAGCCGGAAAATTACGATCACCTGTTGAAAATAGAAGCGCCGATGCTGTTCTACGCAGGCACTCGCGATCCGTTCTGCGACGTCGAGAAACTCGAGCGTATACTCGAAAAACGCGAGCACCCTTCAAGCTTGCAGGTGGTCGAGGGTGGGAATCATAGTTTCGTACTGCCGAAAAGCGACGACCGGCCCGTCGAGCTTATATACCAAAATATCGCCTCGGTCGCAGCGGATTGGCTCGACGAATACATATGAAATAGGGTTAATCACTTATTTTGAAAAATAGGTGATTGTCCTGAATGGCACTAACTAACTTGAGGTTTTTTGTATTTTTTGTCAGTCGTCCCACCGGGCAGAAATACCTGTCCTCATATCCGAGGTTATCCAAGCAGCCTTATTTTACTGATGTTGATCAGGCTTTTACGCGGTTAACGACGTCCGCCACCCTGATCATCAATTGCCGGGCGTTTTGCTCGAAGTAATCGAGATCAGGTTGACCATGTCGTTCGTCCTCGAATTCTTCCAGCTTTTCCCACATCCACCGTTTTTGGCTTTCGGTAAGTTTTTTCTCGACGGTGGGGAAGAGTGCCCGGTCCTCTCGCAGTATATGCCGGCGCAGTGCGCTCGAGCAGCTTCTCGCCGCAGATGTCAGTTGCTTGACGATGGGCTGGCGACCTTCCCCGAATTGGTCTTTTTCAAGCTTTTCCACGTGTCTTAGCAAGGATCGAACATGAGCCCGGCTCTCGCTGTGGTCTTCCATCAGTTTTTGCAACGAGTTTCGCGAACTTTCCCCAATATGTTCATCCAAAAACGGGAAAAGCAGCATCTCCTCTTTCGCCTGATGGTACTTGTGAGCGCATTCGCGGATAAGAAGGGCCGTCTCCATGATCAAATCCAGAGGAACGTCTTCCCCGCGAAGTAAAGCTTCACCAAGGCTGTCCAACGCCACCAGATACTTTTCTATTACCCGATGTTCGGCTTTAAGAGATTCAGTTATTTCCATTGTAAAATCCATCACCTCTTTTGATGTCCACCCACGTAATTCAGTTCCTCTAAAAGGAAAACAAATATAATATTTTACTTTTACCGAAATTGCAACATTTTTCATCGATTTTTTATGAAGTATTGTGTTTTTTTTCAAATGCATGGGAAAATTGACACGAAATGTAAAGAATTTTAACACGCCGCCGCTATGGAGGATGATGTGTAACCTCGCACTGAGAACTTCGCACTATTTTGAACTTGCTTGTTTGATAGGGTATAATAAGTGAATCAGCGTATGGCGGATTATTCTATACAGTACGGTGATCAGGAAGAAGTATTTGGCCGCTTGAAGTGGGCGATGTTTCTTCGTGTGGTGGCAATAACCCTTTTATTGGGTGCAACGGCCATACTCCAGGTTCGCGCCGGTTCATCGCCGTTTACCGTTTCTCTGGTGAGCATATATGCGCTGGTAGGGGTAACCTACCTGTTTACCGCCGTGTCGGGCATAATACTGAGGTGGGTAAGGAACCTCCGGCTGTTCGCCTACATACAGGTATGCTATGAAATACTGCTGATAACCGCTCTTATTTCAGTCACCGGCCGACTGTTCAGCTTTGTATATATTTTAGGAGTTCTGGCGGCCAGTATTCTTCTTCAGCGCGTGGGCGCCGTAATGGCGGCGGGCCTTAGCTCTGCCAGTTATACCGCGCTTTTAATCGGCGTCAATAAATTCGGTAAAGCATTGCCGTACTTTAACGAGGATTTCGTAGAGGACGTACGCTCGCTTGGCAGCTTTGAGTTGACCTATAACATCATTGTGAACGTCATTGCGTTTTTCCTGGTGGCTTTTCTTGCCAGTTCCTTGACTGAGAAACTTCGCCGTACCGGCATTAAGCTCGCCGAGAAGGAAGAAGATCTCGAGGAACTCGAGGCTTGGAGCGAGAACGTCATTCGCAGCCTTCCTTCGGGATTGATAACCGTTGATCCGGAAGGAAGGATCACTTCGTTCAACCTGGCGGCGGAGCTTATAACCGGCAAGCATGCGTGGGAAATATTGGGGACTCATTTGGAAAAATTATTCCCGGAAATCGACCCTGAAAATTGCCCGCCGGAGATGACATTCATTGATGCGGAGGGGAAAAAGCGTTATTTGGGGATGTCGCTGTCCGTGCTTAGGAGCGGTAAAGGGCACGATATAGGGAGGATTGTCACTTTTCAGGACCAGACGGCATACCGCGAAATGGAAGAGCAACTGAAACTAAGCGACCGGCTGGCGGCGGTCGGACAACTCGCTGCAGGGTTGGCCCACGAAGTGCGCAACCCGCTGGCCAGTATTTCAGGCTCGATACAACTGCTCAGGCGCGATCAACGCTTCATTGAGGACGACCGACTGTTAAGAATACTTTTGCGCGAGACCGAAAGACTAAACATTTTGATAACCGAGTTCCTGCATTTCGCAAGGCCGACTTCCGGGCAAGTTAAGCGGGTGAGATTAAAAGAACTGCTTGAAGAAACGATCGAGCTTTTCAAGCATCAGGCGCAGGAGACCGGGGCGTTAAAGACAACGATTGCTTGTCCTAATGAACTGGAAGTTTATCTGGACACCAAGCTTTTTCACCAGGTTTTATGGAACCTTCTTATAAACGCTTCTCAAGCAATGTCCGACGGCGGAGAGATAAAATTGCATGTGGAGGAAATCGTGCCGGAGCCGAAGTCAGGAGATGGACGCGGAGTGCGGATTGTGGTTTCCGATACCGGGACAGGTATCGCCGAAGATGTTAAGGAGAAGGTTTTCGCCCCGTTCTTTACAACAAAAGTGTACGGAACAGGGCTGGGACTGGCCACCGCATATCGAAGCGTCGAGTCCATGGGAGGGCGAATAAGGTTCCGGAGCGAACAGGGAAAAGGAACTGATTTTATCATCGACTTACCGTTAAGACGGGAAATGGCAAAAGAAATTTCCAAGGAGGCTGCCGGCTGATATGGAAACAATACTGGTAGTTGACGACGAACTCAGCATGCGTGAAATGCTGCAGATAGCCCTTGAGAAGGAAGGCTACCGGGTTCTGCTTGCGGAAAACGGCAAAAGGGCAATCCAGGTAATGGAAACCGAGCGTTATGACCTGCTTTTGTGCGACATGAAGATGCCCAAGGCTGATGGCATGGAGGTTTTGAAAAAAGCAAAAGAAATTCGCTCGAACGTTCCGGTAATTATCATAACGGCGTTCAGCACCTCCGAATCGGCGCGTGAGGCGATGAAAGTCGGCGCTTACGATTATCTGCAAAAGCCTTTCGACCTCGAAGACATGAAGCTCATTATTAAAAATGCCCTCGAGCGCGGGCAACTGCTTGCCGAAAACATTCAGTTAAAAAGGCACCTGTACCGCACATACGGGCTCGAGAGCATTATAGGCGATTCGCCCGCTATGCTGCGGGTGTATGAGTTCATCCACAAAGTGGCGCCGGGAAAGGCTAATGTGCTGATAACAGGCGAAAGCGGTACGGGCAAGGAACTGGTGGCTCGCGCAATACATTTCAGCGGAGATCGAAAGAACAGACCATTTATCACCGTAAATTGCGGCGCCATACCAGAGAACTTGATCGAGAGCGAGCTGTTCGGTCATAAAAAAGGCTCGTTTACGGGCGCTATAGCCAATAAGCGCGGATTGGTCGAGGCCGCCGACGAAGGAACTCTCTTCCTGGACGAAATCGGCGAGTTGGATAAAAACCTGCAAGTGAAATTGTTGGGGGCCATTCAGAACAAGATTATAACGCCCGTCGGGGGAACGGAGGAAATCGAGGTCGATGTCAGGATAATAAGCGCTTCCAATCGCGATCTTGAAGCCGAGGTTAAAAACGGTAATTTCCGGGAAGACCTTTACTGGAGACTGAATGTTATACCTATAACGTTGCCGCCGCTTCGAGAAAGGAAGGGAGATATCCCCAAGTTGGCCACCCATTTTCTGGAAAAATATGCGACCGAGCAGGGCAAGCAAATATCCTCGATCAGTCCGGGAGCCATGGCTCTTATCGAGGAGTACGATTATCCCGGCAATGTCAGGGAGTTGGAGAATATCATCGAGCGCGCGATATCGCTCGAAACCGGAACGGTGATGACCCCTCAGAGTTTGCCGGCAAGATTGCGGGAAAAAACACCTCCCTCCGACGCCGTGGCACTCGAACTGTCGTCCGAGGGAATAGACCTCGAAGAAACACTCTCGGAAATCGAGCGCAAACTGCTTGAACAGGCTATCGAGACGGCGGGAGGAGTCAAATCAAAGGCCGCTGAACTCCTCGGGCTGTCTTTCAGGTCTTTCAGATACAGGCTCGAGAAGTTCGGGATAGAATGAGCCAAGGCAAGGGA
>CAZDAF010000287.1:0-5246 GCA_964503115.1 uncultured bacterium | reverse complement strand
CTTTCGCAATATGGCGGGAACCATCGGAATCGATAAGTGCGGCGGTCGCGCCCCATTTCTCATATACGGCGAACTTGTAGTTTAAGATATAACCATAAAAACAGCTTCCATCATCGAAACGAGCTTCCCAAAGCGACGTCTGGTTCTCGAAAGTGTGCTTAAGTTTTGTAAAAGCAAAAGCGCTTTCGGGTGCGCCGCGATTGGGATTGCCCCAGTCCCCCTCGAATACCAAACCTGCTTTTTCGCCCGAAACGGCGATGCTCACAACGAAAACCGCCGCGAAAAACAGGCTTACACCTATGTATTTCAACTATCGTTCTCCGAAGATTGCACGTCTGCGTGAAAGTATTTCCAGAAATAATCCAGACCCGACCATACGGTGAAAAACAGCGCCACCAGAAACATCCAGGCCCCTATTTTATGAAAGTCGGCGTCAAAATACGGATCCCTGTGATGAATTAGCAAGCCCGATAAACCGATTATCTGAAAAACCGTTTTATACTTGCCCAACGCGCTCGCCTCGATCACCTGCTTCCCTTCGCTCGATGCAATTGCGCGAAGCGCCGTTACGCTTATCTCGCGTGCAAGTACCAACACCACCATCCATGCAGGCAAGCGACCCAGCGGCACCAGCATTATCATGGCGCCCATCACGATGAGCTTGTCCGCAAGCGGATCGAGCGATTTCCCTAAATTGCTTACCACATCCCATTTCCGGGCAAGATAACCGTCTAAAAGATCGGTCATTGAAGCGATAACAAATATCATTCCCGCCAAAAAGCTGAGTTGCTCGTTATATACCCCTCCCGGATTGACCAGGTGGAGTATCTTCACCCACCAACCGACGACGGATTGCTCCTCTCGCAAATTGGGGTAGTCGGGCCAAATGAAAATCATGACAATCACCAGGAACGGGACGGCGATTATTCGGCCCATAGTGAGGTAATTAGGCAGATTTCTTAGAAAATTACTTTTCGGAGACATTTTCCTTCCTATTCCGGCTCTTATACAAAACTTCGCACCGAGAACCTCGCATGTCTTCATCCGTCCGGACTATAAACTTCACGGTCTTAAGTATCCACGGTAGTATCGCATCACGCGTTTTATATAAGCCCTCGTTTCCCGATAAGGCGGCACGCCGCCGTATTTTTTTACCGCACCCGGCCCGGCGTTGTATGCTGCCAGGGCCAACACCAAATCACCGTTGAAATTATCGAGCATAAACCGCAGGTATCTGGTTCCCGCCTCGATGTTCTGAGCGGGATCAAACGGATTTTCCACATCGAGCTTTTTGGAGGTACCCGGCATGAGCTGCATTAAACCTTGAGCACCCGCGCGGCTGACGGCGCGTGGGTTCCAGGCGCTTTCCGCACGAATAACAGCCTTGATAAGAGGCGGATCTATACGATATTTACGGCCCATCCGTACTATGAAAACGTCATACCTGCCCGCATCGAGATTCCTGATGAACGTTTTGTTCTTCCATAATTTTATGCGGCGGTAGCGCTTATCAACCTTCTTTGTCGAGAAATGGTAATTGCCTTTCCCATCAATGTATACGTACAACTCCGTCTCGGCCCATGCCGCAGTGGCAATAAACAAGAAAGCAACAAGAAAAAATAGACGAAACTTCACCACACTTTGAAAGTAAATAAAAATGCCCTCAATGTCAATGAAACGCGCGCGATACGCAGGTCGGACGCTATGATTCCGATGGATGAAGCCTGCCCGCAATCTGAAAGGAGTGTCGGGCCTGCCGATATGCATTGCAAAGGAACGTAGCGTGCTATACCATGTGGGCATGAGTTTTGCGGAACTTGTCGAGATAATGGCGCGTCTTCGCGACCGTGAAAAAGGTTGCCCGTGGGATCTGGCTCAAAACCCCAAGTCGCTGAAACCTTACATAATCGAAGAAGCTTACGAAGTGGTCGAAGCCATCGATAACGACGATTCTGCCGCCATCTGCGACGAGCTGGGCGACTTGCTGTTCCAGATACTGTTTCAGGCGCGCATACAGGAAGAGGCGGGAAACTTCGCCATCGGTGACGTTATAGATGCGATAGCGGCGAAAATGCGCCGCCGCCATCCGCACATCTTCGGAGACGCAGTGGCTCGAACTCCCGAGGAGGTCAGGACTCGCTGGGAAGCCATCAAACGGGAGGAATCCAAGGATAAGCGCGGCGGCGTCCTCGACGGCACTCCGAGGTCTTTACCCGCACTGCTGCGAGCCCGCAGGATAGGCAAAAAGGCCGCAAATGTGGGCTTCGATTGGCCCGAAGCAAAAGGGGCGTGGGAAAAGGTCAGGGAAGAGGTTGTCGAGCTTGAAGAATTCATCAACTCGGATAATATGGATCGTGTTCGAGGCGAACTCGGCGACCTTTTATTCGCCCTGGTTAATGTCGCAAGGCGCCTGAACATAAATCCCGAAGACGCTCTGAACGAAACCACGGAAAAATTCATCAAACGTTTCAAATACATCGAAAGTTCCCTGGAAAATTCAAGGCGCAAAATGGAGGAAATGCCGCTCGAAACCCTCGATTTGCTGTGGGAAGAAGCCAAAAAGAAGGTGGGCTGAAGTCGTGAAAAAGAAACCCACAATTTCTGTGGAAAAAGTGTGACTAACTTTGTGATACCGATGTGGATAAATCGGATTATTAAGGAAGTTTCACTGATTGCACATTTTTTGTGCTGAACAAAAATGCTTATTTTTCAACATGTTACGATATTTCCTTTAGAAATCGGCACTTGCGCACGAGCTTTTGCGATTCGTAAAGACCTGTGACCGCATTGTGTATAAAAATAAGCACTCTCAACGGCTGGAAGGCCTGAAAGCCGCGTGCCCAGTGGCGGCGGAAGGTAGTCGATTAAGGAAACCTATATGCCGTATGGCTTATCGCAATGTGGGTTATGGCAAGTACTTAATTTAAGCGAACATCATCGTCGGGAGGGTTAAAATGAAGCCTAAAACAAGAGCGATATTGATGTCGGCTTTTGTCTGTCCGGGCCTCGGGCAGGTGATTGTGGGCAAACGGCGAGGGTATCTTTTCATTGCAGGCTCGGTAATCGTGCTGGTCTTATTGTTTCTCAGCATTTTCAGGATAATACTGCAAGAAATGCCGCCTGAGATGGTGATGAACATGTCGCCATTGGAGTATTCCAGCGCATTCGTCAAAGTACGGCAACGCACCTACCACGAAAACATCCCCATCATAGTTGCCTTCCTTGCAATTTGGCTCGGGAGCATCGTTGATCTTGCAATCCGAAAGCAGCCGGAAAATAAACCCGATACACCCGATTAACAATAAAACCACTTGAAACATACACAATATGTTGTAGTCTATATATAGGAACACCGACATATAAGTTTGGAGGTTGGGTCATGTATTGCCCTGAATGCGGAAAGGAACTGTATCAGGGATCGTGGCGATGTGAAAGCTGCGGTTCGGACCTTAGAAGAATCCTCAGAGAAGAGTACTGGAGCAAACAGGAGACTGCGAAAGGCGGCGAGTCTTCAGGCGACCGATTCCGCATGCCGGAAGGAAGTGTCTCCGACCTCGGCTGGCGCGATATACATAAAACCCACCGCCCCGCTCTCATATGGGCTTCAATAAGCGTCGTGGGTCTGTTCGTGCTTGCAGGTCTCATATATGTAACCTTCACGAAAACCTCTCCTACGCCCGAAATGGCGGTTTCCGAACCGGCTGCCACTGCGCAACCCGCGCCGGATCAGCCAGCGCCGACCGTCGATCCAACTCCATCTCCCGCCGAACCTTCCACACCACCCTCCCCGCCCGTAGAACCCGTTCCGCCCGATACCGAACCGGCAACGACTACTCCTGCAGTCTTACCGACGAGCGGAACCGCACCAATAACCCGGGAAGGGGTGGAGACATTTGTGAAAAACTGGCTCGCCGAATGGCAAAAATCCGTCGAGACCACGAACATCGAAGCCTTATCGGCTTTCTACTCTCAAAATTTCAAAGCCAACAAGAAAAATAAAGGCTCCTGGATGGAGGCGCGGCTGAGAGTGGCGCATAATATCTGCTACCTGAAAATCGACGCAAGCGATCTGAAAATAAAGATTGAAGGCAACGAGGCAAACGTCCGATACATGCAGGACTACTTATCGGACGGCTTCAGCGACCGGGGCGTCAAAATATTGAAAATCGTCATGGAAGAGAACGGGCTTAAGATAATCTATGAAGGTTTCGAAAATCGCACTCCAGCCGCTCGCATATCCAACACGATGGTCAAGGGAACCATTATGGACTGGCGAAGGGCATGGGAGGATATTGCGATAAACAGGAAACTCGGCGACTTGTCTTCCTTCTACCACCCGGACTTCCGCGGCCCCGGGAACCGAAATAAACACGCATGGCTCGACCTGAAACTTCAGGTGGCGAAAAAATTCTCCATAATAGCGGTGGACATTAGAGAAATACGCTCTTCGGTCCTCGCAGATCGCGCCATCGCAAGCTTCCAGCAGATATTCAAAAGCGATAAGTACGCCGATGAAGGAAGAAAAGTGCTGATTTTCAAACTAAAAGATAAAAAACCGCTGATCATCAACGAACTCTTCGTCATGGAGCGTAAACTCGAACCCCTGAAAGTAGACGACTTCTGGGGACCATAAAGCACCGCCGTCATTCCGCACCTGTCCGGCGAAACCATAGTGGCGAAATTCGATTCTCAACTCGACCTGGTCGAGCACGTCCTGAAACACCGCACAACCAACAGGGGCCTGGCGATAATGGCCAACCCGTTACAGCGCCGCTACCACTCAAAGGAAAGTAAAGACTCAAGTAAAAAGACAACATCCTCCTTCGGGGACGACGTCCGCAACCTTATCGAACAATACAAGCTATAGCCATTACAAGGAGCCGGAAGACGAAGGGTGATACGCCAAAGCCATAATCGGAGGGATTTGTCAATAGGGCTGCGGGGTTTTTTGAAAAAATTGACAAATTGATTTTATCATTCTATGATCATATTTAGTTTGCGGCAGAGGTAAGAAAACAGGGAAAAGGGTTATGGTGTAAAGGGGTTTGTAAATGAAAAGAGGATATAAGTTATGCAGAAATGGTTTTTAGGGCTACCAGGTTGGGCGCAGTTAATATTAGTCTTTTCTATTATTATCATCTTTGTAATTTTAATTATTCAGGGCTTTATTGAAGAAGTTAAAGCATGGCCTCCTTCCATAAAATTCAGGGAAAAGAAAAAAGAAAAAGAGGATAATATAAAAGAGC
>CAZDAF010000286.1:0-5247 GCA_964503115.1 uncultured bacterium | reverse complement strand
TTTTTCTATTGATATTAGAAGTTACACAAAATATTAGTGAGCAAAAAGGAATTTTTAATTTTTTTAAAAATATTTCAGACATTGAAGCTTTATATAAATCATTTCATGATTATTCAAAAAAAATACTTAGAAAAACAGACTATATTTTTCTAAATGTCTACAGAAGAAAAAATATAATATTCGGTTATTCAATATATGATTTTGATTATCAAATATTTTATAACAAGAATGGCGAATATTTTGAAAGAAGAGAAGTCGAAGCTTATTAACGCGGCCCGACCTGAACCTCGACTCGCTGAGGATGTATTTCCTTTATGAAGATCATATTGGCTCTTTTACTTCCTAAAACACTCCTCATAAAAATCACACTGCCCATTACCCCATTTACACAGCGGACAAACCTTTTTCGGATAGTGCTTAATATCTCTTTTGAGGGTCTTCATCTTTATCAGCTTGCAGATTCTTTTTGCTTCATTCAGAAGCTCACGAGTGACCGGCACTGCTTTCGAGTTTATTTTCCCAAGTCATTTTTTACCGACCCGCTTGCTCGGAAAGGACCGGGCAATTTCGTATGGCCGATAAATCAGCTGATCCGCATCCAGCCCCAAGCCTCCGGCGAGTTTTATGAGGTTTCTTCTTTGAGGCTTGACTTTGCCGGATTCCCACCGCGCGACAACCGGCTGTGGTAAACCTATCTTGTCTGCAAGCTCCTGTTGCGTCATCCCCAGCTTTTTGCGTAATTGTACAAACAACGTAGCGTATTTCACTGCCGACATTTTTCCTTGTATCATTTTTTAATCTCTCTTCGTTTAATTCCCCGCCGTTTTGCCCTTTGCGGGGGATGCGGGGTGTGTAACACGGTAAGCGCCGGGTCACAAACCACGTCGTGCCTTTGACATATCATGGGCGAATTATACAAGTTAAATTGGGGGAAAGTCAATCCCCGATGGTTTGTCGAGAGATCACTCATCCCCCGGAAGGCGTCATCCCGGTCAACTCGACATCCGACCTCGAAGTGGTTGCGCCTCTATCCGAATTTCCTATAATCTTTAAAGATTTTTAATACCCTCTCAAAACCGATCGACTGATTTGGAGAAGAATCATAATTTTAAGATCGGCCCCTCAGTTGACAGGGTATCCGGCATGTGATCTTGACACATAAGCCCGATAAAAATAAACTACATATCCAAGGAGGAAAGAAATGAGAGATGTATTTGTCGTGAGTGCGGTCAGGACGCCGGTCGGAAGGCGGAACGGATACCTTAGAAATTGGCTGGCGCCCGAACTGTTGGGTCTGGTGCTGGACGAGGCGATTGGACGAATTGATTTGGATCCCGCCCTGGTGGAAGACGTAGTTACCGGCACTGTTTATCAGGTCGGCGAGCAGGGTTTTACTTTGGCCCGGATGGGAGTATTCGCTTCCAAGCTTCCAAACGAAGTGCCTGGAGTGTCGGTCAATCGGCAATGCGGCAGTTCGTTGACGGCCATCCAGATCGGTTATGCCATGATTGCTTCAAATATCATGGACGTCGTTATCGGCTCGGGTTGCGAGATTATGAGCAAATATCCCATAGCCAGCGACTTCAACGGCACTTTGCCCGACGGCCGTCCTCAGGGCCAGCCCTTCGGGAAGTATTTCATGGACAGAGTTAAAGGCAAGTTTTACAACCAGGGCCAGGCGGCGCAAGCCATCGGGGAAAAATGGGGTATCACCAGGGAGGATTGCGAAGAGTTCGCCGTCTCAAGCCATCAAAAGGCTCACGAAGCGACCGAGAAGGGTTACTTCAAAGAGGAAATTCTTCCCACAAAGGGTCTCGACAAAGAGGGTAACGAAATCGTCATGGAGAAGGATGAAACTATTCGTCCCGATACCAACTTGGAGAAGTTGGCGACTCTGCCTCCGGCGCTGGGCACGCAATGGATCACGGCGGGCATATCGAGCCCCATTACCGACGGCGCTTCGGCAGTAGTATTGATGAGCGAAGACAAGGTCAAGGAGTTGAACTTAACCCCGCTGGTCCGCATCAAGGCGAATGCCGTGGTAGGCTGCGATCCGGTTTTGATGTTAACCGGGCCGATTTACGTCACCCCGAAGGTCTTGGATAAAGCGGGCATGAAAGTGGACGACATCGACATCTTTGAGGTCAACGAGGCGTTTGCGCCCATTCCGCTGGCGTGGGTGAAGGAGCTTGGCGCTCCGATAGATAAGCTGAACGTAAACGGCGGCGCAATGGCGCTGGGCCATCCGGTGGGCAACTCGGGTAGCCGCTTAACCGTGACGGCGATATATGAGCTTATAAGGCGTCAGGAAAAACATGCGCTGGTAACGCTGTGCACCGGCGGCGCAATGGCGCCCGCTACCATTTTTGAAAAAGTCTAGTGTTGTGTCATTCGTCAAATGACGGATATAAGCGCACGGCATGTGGATGGTGTCTCAAAATCGCTCCGTAGGGGCGAGTTGCGGCTCGTTATTTCAACATAGCCCTTGAAATGATTTCCTTCATGATTTCGGTGGAGCCTGCGAAAATGGTGATGATGCGGGTGTCGCGGTAGTCCCTGCAAATAGGGTACTCCTCCATGTATCCGTATCCGCCGAAGAACTGTAGACATTCGTCCACGATCTTTTTGAACCCTTCGGAGGCGAAGTATTTGACCATGGAGGTCTCCACATCCACATTCTCGCCCGCCATGTATTCCTCGACCAGACGATCGACAAAAACCTGGCACATTTCGGCGATGGTATACATCTCCGCCATTTTAAAGCGAGTGTTCTGGAAACCCGCGATGGGCCGGCCGAAAGCCTTGCGCTCATTAATGTACTCTTTGGTTTGAGCCAAAACGCGGTGCATGCCTGAGATCGCCCCCATTGCGGCGACCAGGCGCTCCTGTTGGAGTTCCTTCATGAGTACGATAAACCCGTTGCCTTCTCCTCCCAGAAGTGCGGATTCATGCACCCGGCAGTCTTCGAACATAAGCTCGGCGGTATCCTGGGCGTGCATGCCCATCTTCTCGACGTTTCGGCCCTTTTTATAGCCCGGATTATCGCCTTCGACCAGAAAAAGACTGATCCCTTTGTACCTGGGCTCGATCTTGGTGTCGGTCTTCACGGCCACGACCACCAGGTTGTTGAGGATTCCGTTGGTGATGAAGGTTTTTTGACCGTTGATGATGTAATGATCCCCATCCTTGACCGCTGTCGCCCGGATGGCCTGGAGGTCCGATCCCGCGTCCGGCTCGGTCATGGCTACGGCGGTGATGTATTCGCCCGTCGCACATCCCGGCAGGTACTTCTTTTTCTGCTCTTCGGTACCGAAGTTCCAGATGTAGGGAACCACAATGTCGTTGTGCAGGCCGATTGCAAAACCGGAGCTGCCGATCCCGGCCATCTCCTCGCTCATCACCACCGAGTAAAGGAAGTCAACCCCGGAGCCGCCGTACTCCTCGGGCAGCCATGGGCAAAGGAAGCCGTTTTCACCGGCCTTTAGCCATACTTCCCGCGAGACAATGCCGTCCTTCTCCCACTGATCGCAATAAGGCACGACCTCCCTTTCCAGAAACTTTCTGAACTGGCTGCGGAAAAGTTCGTGATCCTCGTTGAATATCCTACGCTTCATATCTTTTCCTCCTTATCGGTTTCAATCATTGCTCGCCTATAACACCCGATTGCGGAGCAAGTATCCCCGTTTTTCATGTCGGATGCAATACCATTGATTGATGAAAACAGATCGCCCGGATACCGGGCAAGATGGGAACAAGCTCGAGGCCGTTGTGCCCGAAGAAAAAAAGGGGTTTAGAGCTTCTTGCAAAAATAATGGTTTGCTTAACGTCGGTATATCTAAAGTTACGACGGACAAGGGATTTAAATCCCTTGTCTGACTCGATATTTACCTTGTTTCTATCTCCAACTGCAAAATCCGGGATTATCTCATCCCCAACACCTTGCCCCCATACGGGTTCTCGCTTCACTTCAACTCGCTCCGCTGCGGTCAAGGTTCTACCCCTGTTGATCCGGAGTCAACACTCATTTATCGACATTCTCTTCCTTGATAAACAAAAGGTAGTTGATAAAACCGGCGAAATATATGAAAATAAAAATGGCAGTTTAAGATGAATCTATGACTGTCGAAATCAAGAAAGGAGCAAGAATATGAAGAAATTACTGATTGTCACATGTTTGTTAGCGATCATGGGGATTTTTTGTGTAGGCTGTCCGGGCGTTGTTACTCCGGTATTCGGGGCGATCTACACGGACGCTCGGGCGGGCGTTGCTTTCGCTCAAAACGGCACACCCACAAAAACCGGGGAAGCATGTGCTCAAGCGGTCCTCGGAATTGTCGCCACGGGCGACGCGAGCATAGAGGCCGCAATGAAGAACGGAGGAATAACAAGAGTGTTATATGTCGATAGCTACTCCAGCCATATCGTTGTTATCAGCAAATACTGTACTATAGTGCACGGAAATTAGACCTTATCCGGCAACTTTGAGGTGCTACAGGTCTCGTCAGTAGCTGCCGCGACTATTTCACAATCAGATACACCGGAAAAATCGGGCCCGATCCCGGCAGGGAACGATATAGCCTCTTACGCCTTACGGTTCGATATTGAGGCCCCATGAGGCTTTCGTTACGCCGTCTATCTTGAGAGCAAGGTTATAAGCGCCCGGATCGATGGATTCGGGAATGGAGAGGATTACCTTATCCTCCAGTTCTTCTCCCCGTGAAACATCTTTCATAAACAGGCTTGAGACCGCCTTCCGGGTCGCGCGATCTTCGACAATCACCATTATGTTGGCATCCACAGGCGCCGGGCCCCTGAAACGAAACGCTACACTGTCGCCGGAGCGTAAATTCGATGTCTTTCCAGACAGGTAAACGCCACCCGTAGCAAAGTCAATGATAAGAGCAACTGCTCCCGGTATTATACCCACAAGCAACCAAGCGCAATCCATGATGAGAACGGCCGGATCTATCTTGCGAGCGTCGGGTTTCGGTGGTTTCCTGTCTCGCCTTTCCTTGTAAATGATAAGCCCGCATCTTGCCGTGCCAACGACCATTGCAACCATAACCATTAGAGCCAAAAATCGGGATTTAAAAAGCCGCTTCATACTCCACCTCCTTGTACTGCGCTATACCTGTGAAATTACACAAAAAGGACAATTCCAACAAGCAGCGATTGTTAAATTCCGCTTTTGCTTGCCTTGATGCGCGTTACGTCGAGCCTTGACATTATGATCATGAAAAGTAGTCT
>CAZDAF010000285.1:0-5259 GCA_964503115.1 uncultured bacterium | reverse complement strand
AAATACTTTTCAAAAAAGGAGATTTCCGGGGCGCTCAAAACCTAATCGAAGAAGCAATAAAATTAAACCCTGACGAGCCGGAATATTACGTTTATCTCGGCTGGTGCCAGTTCAAGTCGACTCGCGGAGCCGCCGCAGACCAGGCGCGAGAAAGCTTACAAAAGTCCATCGATATGGGGCTGCGCGATAAAATCGACATGGCAAACTATTATCTGGGCATGCTGGCAAAAGTACAGAATCGCTCCATCGAGGAACAAAGAAAATATTTCTCAGTAGCCGTGGAAGCCAACCCCAACAACACGCTTGCCGCAAGCGAACTCCGTCACATAGATATGCGTGCGGAAAAAGGAGCGCCCAAGAAAGCGCCCGCCGGAAAGAAAAAGGGCGGACTTTTCGGACGATTTAAAAAGTAAACGCCGTCCCGGTTTTACTCGGGGATTCTTTCTTAACAGTGTTGGTTTATTGCTGAATTTAATCAAAGGCACTATTGTACCGTATAGACCGAGTGGGTTGGGCATGAAGCGTAACCTGTTTGTGGCGGAGTAGGATTATGGAGAATTATATACCGTTTCTCGACACGGCAGTCCGTGCGGCGCAAGCTGCGGGAAGTATCCAGAGAGAAAATTTCGGCGCCGAACACGATATACGCCATAAAGGCAAGACGGATCTGGTTACCGAAGTGGATATTGCCTGTGAAGAAGTCATCAAGAGGACCATCGCTGAGGATTGGCCCAAGCACGCAATATTAGCTGAAGAGACCGGCGCCAGCGGGAAGGGAGATTATGTATGGATTGTCGATCCGCTTGACGGCACAAACAATTATGCGCACACATACCCTCATTTCTGTACTTCAATAGCCCTTGAAGAACGGGGCGGTATCGTCGCCGGCGCGGTTTACGACCCCATGCGGGAAGAGCTCTTTACAGCCGTGCGCGGCGGTGGAGCGTACTTGAATGGAAAAAAAATAAGCACCAGCCCATGCTCGGAACTTGAAAGCGCCATTTTGGGTACGGGTTTCCCTTATGATATCGAGAGCCGGGTCGAGAAGGCGCTGCCGCTCATGGCGGCGATGCTTAGATGTGTCCAGGGAATCCGGCGCGACGGGGCTGCGGCGCTGAACCTCTCCTATGTGGCGGCGGGAAGGTTGGACGGATTTTGGGAAATTTCTCTCCATGCGTGGGATGTCGCCGCAGGGGGACTTATCGTCGAAGAAGCGGGCGGAAAAGTCACCGGGATCGACGGCAAGCCCACCACTGTGTATTCCGAACAAATAATCGCATCGAACGGCCCGCTGCATCAAAAAATCGTAGATGTCCTTGCTACCACCGGTCCGCGATAATATAAATTTCGAACTTGATTGCTTCCTCACCTGCCAGGCAAGTATTCAAAGCTTTCTTTTCACACCGATTTTTATGGTGTAAACTTTAGTCTATGAGAGCCGTTGTGCAAAGAGTCGAAGAAGCCTTCGTTGCGGTGGATGGAATTGAAAAGGGTCGCATTGGGCGAGGGTTTCTGGTGTTATTGGGCGTGGGCGCCGAAGACGCCGAAGCGGATGCCGTCTACATCGGCGAGAAGGTGGCAAAACTAAGAGTATTCGAGGATGACGAAGGAAAAATGAATCTTTCGATATTCGACATCGGCGGAGAGGTGCTCGCGGTCAGCCAATTTACTTTGTATGGCGATGCCCGTAAGGGAAACAGGCCCGGGTTCTCCTCGGCTGCAGCGCCGGAAAAAGGGGAAGAGCTTTACCGAAAGTTTATCGAGACGCTGAGAAATCGAGGCTTGAAAGTCGAGGAAGGGGTTTTTGGCGCTCACATGAAAGTGCATCTCGTCAACGATGGCCCCGTGACAATACTGCTCGACTCGAAAAAGCTGTTTTGATTGAAAGATTCGAAGGGGCAATACGGCACTTTTCAGGAGGATAAGGTGGAAATCGATCCGAAAACGCTAATTTGGGCGCCAGCCATAGGTGCCGTTCTTTTTGCGGTGGCAGTGGTGCTGGTGCGAGTTCTGCGCGGCCTTTCAAACAAGGCGCTCAGAGAAGTGATAAGCGATTGGGAAGCCGAGGGCGTTATCATTCTCGATAAGTCCTCGAATTTCTTCGGATGCGAAAGTATGGAGTCACTTCAGATGCGGGGAAATGGAGTGCTCGTTCTGACGCAAAGTGGCATTCGTTTCAGGATGTGGCTCCCCGAGCTAATATTGAAAATAGATTGGCCGAACATCCATGATGTCGAGACGGTCAGAACGCACCTCGGCAAAACGATATTTAAGCCGTTGATAAAGATCACATTCATCAATAAAACCGGCGAGTCCGATTCCGCCGCATGGTTCGTAAAGAATCACGAGCAATGGCTCGAAGCCATACAGGGAAGAATCACCGGTTGACAAAACAATGAGTTCGGACGTTCGGACTTGACATCTTGGCCCACCTCGAATTAGTTTCTAGATTAACGAAATCTCGAATATAAGGGAAGGCATAGATGCGAGTTGCGGGAAATCAGAGCCTTATAACCGACCTGTACGAACTCACCATGGCCGCCGCTTATTTTGATAATAACCTCGAGCGGGATGTGGTCTTCGAGTTGTTTGTACGTGATATGCCGACCGACCGGGGTTACCTGTTGCTTGCCGGTATGGAAACGGCGCTCGAATATCTGGAAAAATTGCACTTTACTTCTGACGAAGTTTCCTACCTGCGTGGGTTGGAAGCGTTTAAAAACGTCAGTGATGATTTTTTCGATTATCTGGGTCGTTTCAAGTTCGAGTGTGACGTGTGGGCGATGCCGGAAGGCACGATATTCTTTCCTAACGAGCCTGTGCTGAGAGTTAGTGGGCCGATAATACAGGCGCAGGTGGTTGAGACGTTTTTGCTTGCGGCAATAAATTTCGAGACGATGGTGGCGACAAAGGCCGCGCGTGTGTGCGATGCCGCGAAAGGCAGGCCGGTGGCCGACTTCGGTTCTAGAAGAGCTCACGGTCCCGAAGCCGCCGTCCGGGCCGCGCGAGCTTCCTTCATAGGCGGCTGCGCTTCCACCTCAAACGTTTACGCCGGCATGCATGCGGGAATTCCGGTTACCGGCACCGCTGCACATTCATGGATCATGCTGCATGACAGCGAAATCGAAGCTTTCGAGAATTACTTCCGCATTTTTCCGGACGACACCGTGCTTCTTATCGACACCTACGACACCATCGAAGGAGCGCGGCGTGCGGCGAAGATCGGATCGCAGGTGCGCGGAGTACGCATCGATTCGGGAAATCTGGTCGAATTAAGCAAACAGGTGCGCCTAATATTGGATGAAGCGGGAATGAACCGGACGAAAATCGTGGCTAGTGGCGATCTTGATGAATATGAGATCGAGCGGCTGCTTGACGCGGGCGCTTCACTTGATCTGTTCGGCGTCGGCACACGAATGGTCACCAGTTCCGATGCATCGCACCTGGGCGGCGTGTACAAGCTCGTCGAGGTGTCCGGCGACGGGGAGACGCTTTATCGGGCAAAGTTCAGCGATGAAAAAGTGACCTACCCCGGCTGTAAACAGGTATGGCGGAGATATGATGAAGATGGCTTCTTTGCCGAAGACGTTATATCACTTGCTGACGAGGAGATGGAAGGGGCCGATCCGTTGGTCGAGTTGGTTATGGAAAGAGGGCGCCTTATTGCGCCTACACCTTCAATAAATGAAACCAGGGATCGGGCCGGAGACCAACTGCGGTGCTTGAGAGAAAAGCATCGAAAGCTGCGGAATCCCGTCGAGTATTTGGTTCGAGTATCGGAAAGAATCATGGAGGTGCTTCAGTCATTGAAGGAGAAGCATCTGGGCAACGCGTAAAACCGCCAAAGCGGTGTCGATCATCTGAAAGTTAATGAATCGGAGGTGAAAAACATGGCCGACTTTGCTTTTGTTGACGTGGACACGCAATACGACTTTATGAATCCGGAGGGCGCACTTTACGTGCAAGGCGCGGCGGGCATAGTGTCAAACCTGAGCAAGCTTCTGGATGCGGCACAAAGGCATGGCATTCCTGTGATCGGCAGTGTGGACGCCCATACTATGGACGATCCCGAGTTCGAACAATTTCCGCCTCATTGCGTGAAAGGCACTCCCGGTCAGAATAAGATACCTGAAACGACACTGGATGGAATGAAGATCATACCTATGGACACTTCCCCCGACAAAGTGGATTTATCTCCGCCCGGACCGGTTATACTCGAAAAGCGGGTTTATAGCCTTTTCGACAACCCTCACGCGAATGCCGCCGTCGAGGCTACCGGGTCGAAGCGTTTTGTGGTTTTTGGAGTGGCGACCGATTATTGCGTCGGTGCCGCAGCAAGAGGCTTGCTCGAAAAGGGTTTCGATGTGCTGCTGGTTACCGACGCAATCCGCGCCGTTGACCCAGAGGGCGGAGACAAAACATTGCGGGAACTCGAAGCCAAGGGCGTTCGGCTTGTCACTACCGACGAGGCTGTTGCGGAGGCCGGCGGATGAAGTCTCGTCACGGCGGGCCGGCGGACGTGCCGAAGGGTTACGATCCGTCGAAGTACGAACGGCCCAGCGTGACCGTTGACATTATTCTCTTCACCGTACGGGAAGGTCGCCTGGAAGTGTTGCTTATTCGCCGAAAATTCAAGCCCTGTTCGGGATTGTGGGCGCTTCCGGGTGGGTTTGTCGACATGAAGGAAAACCTCGAGAGCGCGGCGCTGAGAGAGTTGAAGGAGGAGACCGACCTCGAAAATGTTTATATCGAGCAATTGGGCGCTTACGGCGACCCGGACCGCGATCCTCGAACAAGGGTGATAACCGTCGCGTATTTGGCTCTGGCTTACGCCGACAGACTAAAGCAGCGGGCGGGAGACGACGCAGCAGAGGCGGCCTGGTTCCCGGCGTATAGCCCGCCGGAGTTGGCTTTCGATCACGAGCGGATTCTTACCGACGCGCTCGAAAGATTGCGGGCGAGACTGTGGGAAGCGCCGGTTGCTTTCAAGCTGCTGGGACCCTATTTCACTATAACGGAGTTGAGAAAAGTATTCGAGGCTATACTCGAAAGGCGTATTGACCCTCGTACCATACGCAGGCGCATTAAATCAATGGGCCGACTCGCCCCACACGGAAAGAATCGATACCGTTTCTATCCGGTAAAAAGTTGAATCGCTCGATCGAAATGAAAAAACGGGCGACTCCCCGAATGGATATCGCCCGTTCCATTTTCAGCCACATAATGTTACATCAACGGTTCTTTTATAGTTACGGTTAA
>CAZDAF010000284.1:0-5270 GCA_964503115.1 uncultured bacterium | reverse complement strand
TGGTCGCCGGTGATCTGAATATGGTCGATTACATGAGGTTCCATCAACACCCTGGCGAGTCTTTCGGCCTCGGTATCTTCCGGATAGACCACTTCGTCTGCGCCGACCAGCCCGAGTATTTCTCCCTGCAAGTCCGTGCTTGCTTTTGCTATTATGTGTTTTACCCCCAGTTTCTTGGCCAACGCGACGGTCAACACGCTCGCCTCGAAGTTCTCGCCGACTCCCACAATTATGACATCCATCTCGTTGACCCCTATGGATTTCAACGAATCGGCGTTGGTGGAATCGAGTATTACGGCATTGCGGACTTTATTCTTCACTTTCTCGACGCGATCTTTTTTTCTGTCTATCGCCAATACTTCGGCGCCTCGTTCGACAAGGTATTCAGCCAGCTTCTTGCCGAAACGGCCCAAGCCAATTACTGCGAATTTGGGCATTTGCACCTCCGATTTTTCACTAACCTACGAAAATTTTACCTTGCGGGTATCGGTAATCTCCCCTGGCGGTTCTGCCTGCAACGGCTAACGCCAGAGTGAGAGGCCCTACCCTGCCCGCAAACATGGTGATTATAATGACTATTTTACCCGCCGCATTCAAATGAGGGGTTATACCGGTCGAAAGGCCGACGGTGGCGAAGGCGCTCATTGCCTCGAAGAAGAGCTTCATGGCATCCATGTGCGGCTCGACTACCATAAGCGCAAAAGTGGAGCCTGTCACAAGGGCCATACTTGAAATTAAGATCAGGTGAGCTTTTTCCACGGTCGCCGGTTCGATGCTTCGTTTACCCATTTCCGTCTCTCTGCCGCGCAGGTACGACCTCAAGTCGGCTAGGAAAATCGCCGCAGTGGTGATTTTAACTCCACCGCCCGTTCCTCCGGGGCCGGCGCCGATAAACATGAGTATCGTAACGACCATGAGCGTCGCATTCGACACGACGCTTACCGGAACGGTATTAAAGCCCGCCGTACGCGCGGTAACACTCTGGAAAAGCGCCGCCATAAAGCCCTCGAACGCGCCCGGATCCTTAAATTGATGAATGGACTCGATAAGATAAATAAGCGTCGCCCCGCCCACGATTAAAAAACCGGTAGTAATCAACACCGTTCGAGTATGCAAGCTGAGCGGTTGAGCTTCCTTTCTCGATACCGCCCGCCGCAAAAGCTCGAATATCGCCACAAATCCCAGTCCCCCCGAAACAATCAGGAACATAAAGACCGGATTTATATAAACGTCACCGCGAAAATTCTCCAGGCTCGACGAGAACGTGCTGAAACCTGCGTTACAGAAAGCGCTGACACTGTGAAATACCGACAACCACAGCGCGCCCGATGTCGTTTCCGCAACACCTCGCCAATGGATAAACATGAGCACGGTCCCCAGCGCCTCCACGACCACCACCAGCAGGATTATCCGCATCACCAACCCGCCGACCTTGCCGGTGTATTGCGTCCCGAAGCTGTCTTTTAGAACCTGCCGCTGCCATATACCCACGCCCATCCTCAACACCAATCCCACAAAAACACTGTAAGTCATTATGCCGAGGCCACCGAGTTGTATAAGGATGAGTATCACCGCCTGGCCGAATGTCGAAAAGTGGCTGCCGGTGTCCACCACAACAAGCCCGGTTACGCAGGTGGCCGACGTCGCTGTGAAAAACGCGTCCAAAACGCTCGTGCCTCCGGATTCAGCCGAAGAAAACGGCAGAGCCAGAAGCAGCGTCCCTATAGCTATCATACTCGCAAAACTCGCTACGAGATATTTTGCGGGACTTGAAGATCGTTCAACCATCGGGTTTTACCTGCTCATTCGATCCTGAAAATATCATAACCTTAAGGAATTGAAATCCTCGGCATTGTTTGGAAAATAAGAACCGGACAATACTTACGAAAAAAGTCGTATTTTGATATCTATCTTGTATCTACCGATGGGACAAATACTATATCTTGTGTTTTTTGCTTTTTATGGTATCTTCAGTTGATAATGAGAAAGGTATTATTTTTCCTGGTAGCGTTGGCGGTTGCGGTGGGTGTCGGGATAGCCGTGTTCGTATGGACCGGTGGAGATACGGACAAATTGCGGAAAGAAGGGGAGGCGTTCAAGAAGGAACTTATTAAAAACGGTCGTCGCGGTAGAGAAGCGCTGGATAACGCCAAGAAAAAGCTCGAAACAAATCCGCCTTCCACCAAAAAGCTTAAGAAAAAAGCGAAAAAGAAACTATCCGACGCGGCCTCGAAGCCGAAAATTCCCTCCTCGCCCGGTGCGCCCACAGCACCGCCGATGGAGGAAATAAACGACAAGGATCGAAAAAAATTAGAGGAGCTTCTGGAAGATTGACCGCATCGAATGCGTTTTCCTTCACATTGCCCCTGTTGTTTTCCCACCCTGTTAGAGGACAATTTTTTTGCCGTAAGGCGTTACTTCCCTTACATTATCCCTCAAAACGTCGTGGCAGTGATGGCACATGGCCGAAACATTCTTCTCCAACTGCTTGCCGAGTTCCGCAGGATTCTTTTTCCCCAGATCCGCGTATATCCTATCAATGACTTTCAATAGGTTAATGGCGTAAGAGTCGAACTTTTTAGCTGATTCCTGATTGTTGAAAATCCTTTTATCGCGCAAGCTATGCATGTAAGGCAAGATATTTACATAGAAGTTCATGACCCTCAAGTGAGCCTTCGCGTCAACGATCCTTCCCACGCGAATCATCTGGTTGGCAAACTCATAGTGCCAATAGAGTTCGTGCATAACTCCATCGTAAGTTATCTCGCTTTTTACGAAGTCGTCGAGTCCGATCGCCGCGAGGGTCGATCCCTTTTTCTGGCCCGACGAAGTCGACGACATAACCGCCCACGTCGCCACGACCGCCAGGCAGATTACTACGGCATTTTTTAAAAGGCTTTTCCACTCAAAGTTCCGTTTCATTTCAACGTCCCTCCTTTCAGCTAGGAATATTTTTTGTCCAATTCCTTTTTAATCAAGGCGATAAACTCCGGCGTGGTCCCGCAGCAGCCGCCGACTATTTCCGCTCCGGCTTCCGCCATGGCAATCGCATAGGCGGCAAATTCCGCGGGGCCGACGTCGTAGGTAACCTTGGTACCGTCCGTTTTCGGTTTTCCGGCGTTGGCCTGGGCGATCATTGGAACGACGGCGCTTTTTTTGAATTCCCTAACCAGCTCGACCATATCCGCAGGCCCTATCGAGCAATTGGCCCCCACCACAACCGCTCCCGTATCTGCAAGTTGTTGGGCGGCCACTTCGGGCGATATTCCCATAATCGTGAAGAACCCGCGAGGAGAACGCTCGAACGTCATGCTGGCCATAACGTCGAGTCCCGTCTCGAGCGCCGACTCGATAGCCAGGCGCATTTCCTCGATATCGAACATCGTCTCGATATGAATAATGTCCGCGCCGCCTTGAGCCAATGCGGAGGCTTGCCTGCGAAACCCTTCCCTTACCTCCGCCGGGTCAGCCGTGCCGGTCGGCGGCAACATCGAGCCGCAAGGGCCGATGTCTCCTATTGCAAGTTTACCGTCGGGCCGAGCTTCCACCACCCGCCTCATCCCTTCCCGGTTAATCTCCCGGGTCCTGTCGGCCAGTCCATAAGCCGCCAGCTTCATCGGGTGTCCGCCGAAAGTGTTGCTCTGGACGGCCAGTGCGCCCGCTGCGTAATACGCGGCGTGTATATCGCGCACGTCGTCCGGCCTGTCGACGTTCCACAACTCCGGGGCATCATCGGCCTTCAAACCGCGCTCGATCAACTGAGTGCCCATACCGCCGTCCCACAAAAGCGGTCTATCTTTTTCAATCAACTCGATTAGTGAAGACATAAATACTCCCGATATAATTATTAGTACGACTTTAACAACTCGCGGGCAATTATTATCCGTTGTACCTCGCTGGTGCCCGCGCCGATTTCCATCAATTTGGCGTCTCTCATGTACCTCTCGACCGGGAATTCCCGCGTGTAACCATAACCCCCATGTATTTGAATTGCGTCAAGCGACGCGCGGGTGGCCACTTCACTGGTGAGCAGTTTCGCGCAACTAGCCTCGAAGTAAGAGCTTTTGCCCTGGTCGATGTTTTGTGCGGTCTGGTAAGTCAGCATTCGGGCTGCTTCGAGCTGACATGCCATATCCGCCAGCATTTTCTGGATCATCTGGAACTGGCCGAGATGTTTGCCGAATTGCTTCCTCTCGTTGGCATACTTGACGCTCACGTCAAGACTGGCCTGCGCGATGCCGAGGGAGAGCGCGGCGAAAGTGGTGCGCTCGACGTTCAGGCCGTGCATCATCTGGTTCCATCCTTCGCCCTCACCCCCGAGAATATTTTCGGCGGGAACCTTGCAATCTTCCAGAAATATCTCCCCGGTAGGGCTTGCGCGCATACCCATCTTCTCCATCGGCGTTCCCGTGCTGAATCCCTCGAAATCCCGCTCGATTATAAAACTTGATATGCCATGTTTTCGATCATCACTCGTCCGAGCGAAGATAATGAAAGTATCCGCAACGGGCGCGTTGGTGATAAATGTTTTCGAACCGTTGAGAATGTAATAATCGCCCTGCTTGTGTGCGTGGGTCCGCAACCCGACGGCGTCGCTTCCTGCGTTCGGCTCGGTCAAACCCCACGCGCCGATCTTTTTCCCGCTCATAAGATCAGGCAGATACTTGCGTCTCTGCTGCTCGTTACCTGTCCGATAAAGATTATAACTGCATAGTATCGCATGAGCGCCCCAGGACAATGCGGTGGATGCGCAACCGTAGGCGAGTTCCTCGAATACGATGCAGCAGCTCACTTTGTCGCCTCCGAACCCGCCGTATTCCTCGGGTATGAGCAGGCTCAAAAGACCAAGCTCACCCATTTTGTCAAAATTATGCCTCGGAAAGGTGCCCGAGATATCAACGTCGTGAGCTATCGGCATTACTTCTTTTTTCACAAATTCCTCGGTAGTGTTTCGAAGCAGCCTATGCAACTCGGTAAAATTGAAGCCTATAGTGTATTTTGGAGCAGGCATTCATTCCTCCTGGTAAAAAATTTTTTCATTCCAATGTGCACTTGGAATATAGCGGAGAACGTCCGGCGGCGCAATGCGTATAACACTATTGCCCCTGCATGAAATGTCAATCGATATTATATTTTATGTCATCTTACCCGGCAATAAACTATTGCATTTTATTACGCGTGATGCTATCTTTTTTAAAGTGATTTTTTTTATAGGTGTAAAGAGTTTTTCTCTTTTCTCTGCTCATGCCTCAGTGGCACAAAAAGGAGCA
>CAZDAF010000283.1:0-5332 GCA_964503115.1 uncultured bacterium | reverse complement strand
TGTCCGATCTAAGAAATGGAGCTACAATTGAAACAAACTTAGTTTGATCGGGAAATTTGCCGAACTCTTCAACGTGTGAATGCAAAAGAGATATGTATCCATGTTCCCTTATATCCTCAGATGGGACACCAATCAGTCTTATTACTCCAAAATTTTCAAGAAAAATCGTGTTTAGTGAAATTATATCAGCTACTTTGAACTCGGTAAGGCTTTCGTAGGTGGGGTTCAAATTATCTTGCTTCGTCCATACTATCTTGTAGTTTTCAAAATTATAAATAAGTGGCACCCATTCCTCATTATAATCCAGTAAAACCCAAAAAATACTATCTTCTACTGAAATACACTTGCACTTTGGACAATCTTTCATAGTGATGTTATGCAAGGGACGATCATACAATATAGATTGATCTTTCAGGTACACTGCTCTTAAAATAAATAGATTATCGCGTTTTGCAGCTACGAATTTTGAATGTGCAGTATTGTTTATTAACCGTTTCGCTACGTCAGTTCCTGGAAAATTTAAAAGAACATATTTTTCTCCCCTAGAAATATTTCTATGAGCTATTTGCTCGTAAAAATTATCTGCGTATTTTCTGATTTGTGGGTCTGGATGTAAGAATAAACCACGAAGAAATTGTGCTTTTTCCGTAGTGGCTGAAATGTAGGCTAGAACTACTGACACCGCTTCACGACGTATTTCATACTCTAAATTACATTCAGAAATATCATTGTTGATAACTTGATCAAGTAGCTCTCTTTCTTTAAAAAGCGCTAATTTTTTTAAAAACATTTTTCTTTGAACAATACTTGCATTTGAATCGCAAAGAATTCCTAAAGGGTTTCGCGGCTTTGGTGAGGAGATTGGAACAGTTGGGACAGGTTCATGTTTAGAAGTGCAATTGATTGTCAATATGCCTAGACAAAATACGATCAATGATATTTTTCGCCACATTTCGGTTCCCTTCTTACATTTTCAAGCCTGCAAACCTTACAAGCCCGTTTACCGCGTCTGATAACTTCTTTTTTCGAGCCCTCCCGCAATTGGCGTGTTCTCTGAATTATTTGTGCTGATTCCTGGTGTGAGAGATTGTTTGTTTACTTCACAATACATAAAAAACTGTTGAAAAGCAATCGGTGGGAGATTAACCGGATTATTATCAAGATAGGTTTTAATGTTCTGATACCTGATAGGTGAAGGTGCCCGCCGGCACTTTCTTTGCACCCTATTACAGTGGGAGGTATGAAGAAATGAAAGTCAAAGACATTAAATCGATAGCTGTCCTGTGTTTTTTAGTCTCCATCGTCATAATCTATTACATAGATTCCTATAGCTGGTATAGTCCTTTCGCCTATGAGTACATTCAAGACTACGTGTCCTTATACCTCGGTCTTGTCTTCTTTTCCTTCGCCGTTCGTTGGAGCGCAACCTGCCATAGAGACTGACAATTCTCGTCATTCGGTGCCCGGAATTGTCAATTCGGGGGGTTAATTCCCCGACCCGATCATGCTATAAAATCGGTCTAAATCCAAAAAAGAGAGGGTAAATGACGGATGACAACAGATAAGTATCGAGCAGCGCGGCGATTTGTGCAAAATCCGCATCGTGATACACCGCGACGTTGAAGCCGACGCCGAACTCGGATAATAGTTCCAACCCCCGAAGGCTTTTAAGCTCCCCAAACGGCAAGAACTCCGCCCACACTCGAATCCGCGTCATTCTTCATCCACTGATATTTACTCGGAATTTCTCCGAAAGTCGGGAAAAGTGTAGGAGGAAGGAACATATTCATCAAATAATCGGGTAAAACTACTTGACGTTAGAATGGTAAAAAGGGATGATCTTTCTGATGAAAATTGCCTTATAGATTTGCTTCCGGGCGAAAAGATGATATACATTTAGACTGGACTTAACCGAACGGTTACAATTATCGGCTTCTTGTTCGGGAAAAAACATCAATTTTTTAACGATGAATCAAATGGGAAATAGACAAAAATCATAGGAGGTAATTATGGCGGAAAAATTTGTAAGTGAGAGAAACTTGAAATTCCTGCTTTATGACGTTTTTGATGCGGAATCGCTTACACGGCACCCACACTACCAGGAACACAGTAAGGAAATTTTCGATATGGTCATTGACGCCGGCATGAAAATCGGCAAAGAACTCTTTTGGCCTTGTTTTGCCGAGATGGACAAAAAACAGCCGGAATTCATCGACGGGACGGTAAAAGTGCATCCGGCGGTAAAGCAAATTATGAAGGAATTGGGCGAAGGAGGTTGGATAGCCTCCAATGCTCCGTTCGAGTCGGGAGGCCAACAACTACCGTTTATGGTTTCGACGGCCCTTCGATTGATTCTAGCGGCGGCCAACTACTCCGCCAGTGTATACCCCTTCCTTACCAGCGGCGCCGCGCATCTTATCGAGTCCTTCGGTTCTGAAGAGTTGAAGAAAACGTACATCCCCAAAATGTACTCCGGCGAGTGGCAGGGCACGATGACGATGACCGAGCCGCAGGCGGGAAGTTCTCTGACGGATTTGGCCACCATCGCCGAGCCTACCGATGAGGGATATTACAAATTGAAAGGCCAGAAAATCTTCATATCGGCGGCGGATCACGACGGAGTGGAAAACGTCGTCAACCTCCTGATAGGTAAGATCAGGGGCGCGCCGCCGGGGGTGAAGGGAATTTCACTGTTCGTGGTGCCTCAGAAGCGTATAGACGAGGACGGACACCTTGTTCCGAACGATGTGAATACGACTACGATTTATCATAAACTGGGCTACCGGGGCGCGCCGATTACTCAATTGAGCCTCGGCGAAAACGACGACTGCCGTGCTTACCTGGTCGGAGAGCCTCATAAAGGGTTGAGATACATGTTTCAGATGATGAATGAAGCCCGGATTGATGTGGGTATGGGAGCGGCGGCTATCGCTTCGGCGGCTTATTATGCCGCTCTGGAATACACAAAGGAGCGGTTGCAGGGCAGAAAAATATCGTCCAAGGATCCCTTGCAACCGCAGATTCCCATCATTGAGCACGCCGACGTAAAGCGGATGCTGCTTTTCCAGCGCGCGGTGGTGGAAGGGTCTCTTTCTTTGATTTTCAATTGCGCCAAGCTCTCGGATTTGAGCGGGATTGTAGAGGGCGAAGAGGGAGAAAAGTACGCACTGCTGTTGGATGTTTTAACGCCCATCGCGAAAAGCTATCCGTCGGAGATGGGAATTCTGTCGGTTAGCCAGGGGCTGCAATGCCTTGGAGGATACGGGTACTGTGACGAATTCCCGCTCGAGCAATATTACCGGGATGTACGTATTCATCCGATCCACGAGGGAACTACGGGTATTCAAGGCATGGACCTCCTGGGCCGAAAAGTGGTGATGAAAAACGGCAGGGCGTTCATTTTATACCTGGAAGAAGTGGGAAAAGCTATTGAAGAAGCCCGGGATATCGAGGAACTTGCGCCTTATGCCCGACAACTTGAAAATGCGCTGGAAAAACTGAAGGACGTTACTCAACACCTGACAAATATCGCCATGAAGGGTGATATAGAGCTCTTCCTTGCGGACGCCACGCTGTATCTGGAATTCTTCGGAATTATTTGCATCGCCTGGCAGTGGCTCATTCAGGCTTTGTGCGCGCAGAAAGGCTTGAGCGATAATCCATCGGAAACCGAGGCTGATTTTTATAACGGCAAGTTTTATACGTTCCGGTACTTTTTCAACTACGAGCTTCCCAAAATCGAGGGCCTGGCCACACGATTGAAAAACAGCGACGGCTTGACCGTCGAGATGAAGCAGGAATGGTTCTCAGACTGAAGCAACACGGAGATTGGAGAATTAAGTGTGAAATACGAAAATTGACTTCGCATTTTACACCGACAACTTAGAGCTTTATTCGCCGGTATAATGGATAAGACGTTGAAAAAACTGGTGTTTTCTCCCGCCAAGTTGAATTTGAGCCTCGAGATTTTGGGCGAGCGGCCTGACGGTTACCACGATATCCGGTCGCTCATGGTGCCGATAGACCTTGGGGACGATGTCTGTGTGGAAGTGGCGGAGGATTTCGAGGGCATTGAATGCGCTTGCGACAGCCCGGAAGTGCCCGGCGGAGAGGCTAATCTTGCGTGGCAAGCGGCTCGGGCATTTTTAAAAAAAACCGGATTAAAATGCGGTGTAAAAATAAATATAAAAAAGCGCGTACCGGTAGCCGCCGGACTTGCCGGCGGATCAAGCAACGCGGCGCACACGTTGAGAGCGCTGAACAAGCTTTTCGAGCGCCCTTTGTCCGATGATCGACTTGAAGAGACGGCCCTCGAGATCGGCAGCGACGTGCCTTTTCTTCTCCAGGGAAAACCGGCCTGGGTCGAGGGGCGCGGGGAACGATTAAGCCCGGTATCCATACCCCGCTGGGTATACCTTATAGTAAATCCGGGCTTTGGAGTTTCCACGGCCTGGGCATATAAAAACTTGGCCTTGACAACCGCAAAAATCGAGAATAGTATAAAGTATTTAATACTGGGTGGTATCAAAATAGTGAACCATCTGGAAATTCCGGTGTTTCACCGATACCCTATGATAAAGGAGCTTAAGGAAAGGTTGGAGACTTCCGGTGCAAAGGCGGCTTTGATGTCCGGTAGTGGGCCTACCGTATTCGGGATATTTGACGACATCGAGAGCGCCGACAACGTCGGACGCAAACTGGTCGAAACAGCGAAAGTAACGACTTACACGGCTTTGCAGGTCGTAGAGAACGTGTAAAATCGATCACCCGACGGTATTCAAAAAAGGCGATGAAGGGGATCAACAATGGAAATAACGGAAGTGAAGATATTCCCGATCAATGAGGATAAGCTCAAAGCTTTCGCTACTATAATTTTCGATAATTGTTTTGTAGTGAGGGATTTGAAAATCATCCACGGCAACTCGGGATTGTTCGTCGCAATGCCCAGCAAGAAACACAGGTACGGCTCATTCAAGGATATTGCGCATCCACTGAATGTTGAAACTCGCGACATGATCGAAAGCAAAGTGCTTGAGACTTATTTTGAAGAAATCAAAAGGATGGGAATCGAGGTAAATATACCCGTTCGCAGTCTGAAGGGTAAATCAATAAAATCCGTGGAATCGGAGGAAGAAAAAGAAGCTGCGGTCTGAGGAAGGGGCACAGGCAAAGGCATACAATCTCTCTGCCGTCGCTAATGGGGCGTCGACAAGCGGTAAGTCACGGGTCTTTGGAACCCGCATTCGGAGGTTCGAATCCTCCCGCCCCAGCTATGCTGGGCCGCTGACGCCGTGGGCAACAGGGCTCCGATGCCGGCGGGAGCAGAAACTGC
>CAZDAF010000282.1:0-5358 GCA_964503115.1 uncultured bacterium | reverse complement strand
TTTCAGGTTCGCTGCTAATGACTCGATATTTTTTTCGCCTCTTGTAAAGTTTCGCCTTTTGAAACCAGCTTTCAACCACCCATTCCATCTCATCGAGATGTTCCTCATTACGACAGAACACGATGAACTTGTTGATGTCGGGAGTGAGATGTTTCTTGAGTATTTCAGGGATACCCGAAGTTTTCTCCCAATTCAGTTTCGCCTGTTGAATCTCGGTTTTAATCTCTTTCTTTTCTTCATCTGTTTTATTGCCGGCCTCAAGTGTTTCGAGCAGGTCTTCTATTTCCTCATCCAGCGTGTAAAGAGCGGCTATATAATCAGGGGCTGGGAGTATCCTTCTAACGATTGCTTCTGCGAGAGATAAATCTTCAGCAACCACACCGCCAAAGAGTTCATAGCTCATGTCTCTCGCGTCGTCTAAATAGCGGATAGGAGTGGCTGTTGTGCCAAACACATACGCATTCGGGTGTGCGCCAAGTATCCTCTGCACACCTTTTCCCCAGACCGCCGCTCCGCACCTGTGGAACTCATCAAGCACTATCAGCTTTGGTTTCAAAGCATTGATTTTTTTAGTTGTGAGGTTGGGCGCTTTAGCATATGTCATGAAGGTTGTGGATTGTGTAGCCCACGGGATTCTGGACTTTTGCTGGTCAAGGATGTAGTTGGACGGAGCCATCACCAGCTTGTTCTCGTCCAAGAAATCGATCATTACTTTAGCGATCAGGAAGCTCTTTCCGGTGCCAGTTGCTTGCACCACGGCCACATAATTGCTGTGGAGCCAAAGTTCATTTGCCCGCTGGTAGGTGTTCTTGTTGTGAGCGTAAAGTTCTATTTCCGGCTCGACTATTTTATCAGGATCGTATCGTTCGATCAGGCGCGTTACATACTCCCAATCGGACAGCAGCATGTTAAATTCGCTGAGCTTGTGGGCCTCTTTGACGAAACCATTCACAGCAAAGAGGTTATATTGCCGGCAGTTGTATTTTGGCGCGGCTTGCTCTTCAAACTTGATTAGTTCCAGCTTTGTTTCATCGAAGGTCAAAGGTTTGGCGTGGTTTTTCGCCTGGATGATTAGAGCAACCCTGTCGGGAGTCTTTGGGTGATAAAGCAGTATGTCCGCGCCTCTATCCCCCCGCCCCCCTTTAGATTCGACAAGCCAGCCGTTACCTTTAAAAAGTTCAGCCAGACACTTCTCAAATAGTTTGCCTTTTTCTGTTTCAGGTAGAGTTTCAAGGTAGGCTTTGACACTTTCCTCATCCTTCCTTTGGATGAGTTGTAGAAGCCTGTTCTTGTGAGCCTGTGCCATCGGTAAGAAAGACCCGGTACCTTAGTCAAAGCACTAATTCATTGGCCCTGGTTATCTCACTTGTCCTCCGGCTCGCTTACCTGAGTTGCAAGCTGTGCTATGCACATTGCCTGGTTGCGGTCTTCGAGACGGATGGCGTCCTCGATGCTCATCCCGCCCGTATTGCGGTTCAAGGCCTCTTTGGTAAGTCTCAGCCCCAGCGGCGATTTGCTCGCCATAATACGGGCCAAATTCATGGCTTCCTCCATCAGCTTTTTCTTATCGACCACGGCCTGTACGAAGCCGATCCTGAGCGCTTCTTCCGCTCCGAACAAGTCACCCGTAAACAGGTACCTCGCGGCGTTTCCCGTCCCTACCGCTCTTGGCAAAAACCATGAGGATCCCATATCTGCGCCGCCGGTGCCGATGTTGATGTAAGCGGCGGAGAACTTGGCCTCAGGCGTCGCGAACCGGACGTCGCAGGCCATTGCCATGGAAAAGCCCGCTCCGACCGAAGCGCCGTTTATTGCCCCGATTATCGGCTGCGGACATCGGCGCATGAGAAGGATGAAATCGGAAAACAGTCTTTGCAGTTCGTAGGCCAGCTTGGGGGTGTAGCTGTTTTCGGGGCTGGTGATGGTGGAGTCCTTGATGTCCAGTCCCGAGCAGAAGCCCCTGCCCGCTCCGGTGATCACGATCACCCTCATGTCGTTGTCGGTAAGCCGCTCCGTAAAAAAACCCCGGATGTCATCGCGCATGGCGTAGTTAATGGCATTCAAACGCTCCGGACGGTTCAGGGTCAGTATCCCGACCGGTCCCTCCCGCTCGAATTGAATAGTTCCATATTCCATAGCAAATCCTCCTTAAAATAAGTTTCGCAAATCGTGCCGGACAAAAAGACATAATATCAATATTCAAACGGGTTCTCAACACTGAGCCTTGGACGAAGGATTAAAAATCCCTCATCTCAGATGAAACATGCCTGAAAGTTACAATCGTAAAACCGATTAAAAACAAACTATATCCGCTACTTTTTATCGGAGTGCTTTTTTATCCACCTTGCCGACCGTTGTAAGTGGGAGTTCATCCACAAACTCGATGACTTTGGGCACTTTATAAGGCGCCATGTTTTCCCGGCAATACTTGACGATCTCTTTCTCCAGTGCGCCTCTGTCCGAGTCTTTGTGATTTTTCGCAATTTGTATCACGGCCTTCACGCGCTCATTACCCAGCCGGTCGGGGTCAGGCAAGCCGATGATGGCGCACATCTCGACGGCAGGATATTCGTAAAGAGTTTCCTCGACCTCGCGGGAAAATACCTTAAAGCCGCTTATGCTGATCATATCCTTGGTGCGATCCACGATAGTGAAGTATCCATCTTCGTCCATTTTTGCCACATCGCCTGTGTAGAGCCACTTCTCCCCCTTGAACTCGCGCAAAGCATGAGCGGTTTCCTCGGGTTTATTGTAATAACCTTTCATCACTTGGGGCCCTTGTGCGATAACTTCGCCCTCCTCGCCGATTGGAACCTCTTCGGCGCCTGTTTCCACGTCAACGAGCTTAATTCGCGTGCTTTGGATAGGTACTCCGACCGCGCCGATTTTTTTAAGACCCTGGTGAGGGTTTATTGTGAGCAGTGGGCTGGTTTCGGTCATGCCGTAGACCTCGACGAACTTACCCTCGCCCACCACCGCTTCAAGCGCCTTGAAAGATTCCACGGCAAAAGGAGCGGCGCCCGATACACAGGTCGTGAGCTGGGGAAAGTTTAAGGTTTTGAACATAGGCTCTTCCAGCAGCATCTGATAAAGCGACGGAACATTGGCCATGATTGTAGGCGAATACCGCGCGAACTCTTCACAGATGTGCCTGGTATTCCTGGGGTCGGGAATAAGTATTTGAGGGTTGCCCATGCACATACCGCTCATACCGAATATAAGGCCGGCCACGTGAAAGAACGGAAAGCCGGATATATATACCTCACCACCGGGTCTGGTATCGAACCACTGTTTGATCTGGAGAATGTTGGAGGCGAGGTTTCTTTGCGTGAGTTCGGCGCCCTTCGGCATCCCGGTGGTTCCGCCTGTGTATTGAATCAGGCAGGTGTTCTCCGGCCCTATGCCGGCCTTTGGAGCGTTATCGGGGTATTTACTCAGAAGTTCCGGGAAGGTGAGCACGGTCTTGCCGGGTATGGGAACTATCTTGCCGGTGGGAATCTTCTTGAGCAGCTTGCCGAGCGTGCGCTTGATCCATGGCATAAAGTCCCCGATCCCGGTGGCGACCACGTGGCTGAGCTTGGGGACATTGTCCTGAATCTTGAGAATACGATTCTCGAAGATAGCGTCCAGAGTTACCAGAACTCGCGCGCCGCAGTCGTTGAGCTGATAAGCTATTTCCTTTTGAGTGAGCAGCGGCGAAACGCCGGTGGCCGCGCAGCCGGCCCTGATGGCTCCAGCAAGGGCGATCAGGTACTGGGGGATGTTGGGCATGTTGATTCCCACCGTATCGCCGGGATCGCATCCGATTTCCGCAAGGAATGTGGCGAATCGACGCGAGTATTCATCAAGCTGCCTGAAGGTCAAAGTGACTCCCATAAAATGAATGGCCGCCTGATCCGCGTAATCGGAAAAACTCTCCTCGAGCAGCGCAGCTACGGTGACATCGGGTATCGCGATGTCCGGTTCGATCCCTTCGTCGTAGAACTTAAGCCATGGTCTCTCATCGTAGGTCATTACATTTCCTTATTTCGATAAATGCTCCCGAATCAGCTTTTTGGCCAAATCCTGAGCCACGCGGTTTTCCGGCTCTTGCAGCTTGAGTACTGTTGGGTCAGAGTTGAGCACGATTTGAAGAACCCTTCTAGCCTCATCTTTTTTGCCCTGTTTGACGTACATCTCACCCTGGGCGTAGAAGTTGCGCAGGTAGTGCGGCTGGTATTTGGCGGCGAACCTCGTGCTCCTGAGAGCTACTTCCTCGCTGAATCCTATTATCTCCAGCGACTTGGCCACCAGGGGACCGGCGCGGGCAAAGGCCAAAGCAAGGTATTGACTTACTCCACCGTAGAAATATTGGGGGTCTTCCTCCATCACCAACTGCAAAGCCTTGACGATCTCCACGGCATGTTTAACCATGTTCGAGAAAGAGGTATGAGAAGCGTATTGGCCGATGGATGCCGCCATCCAGTAATTGGCGGCGGCGTTGAGCGGCTCTACCTTCATAGCCTTGCGGCCCCAATCCGCTGCGACCTTGAGCCACATTGCCTTGCCCTTTTCGGTCGGCTCGATGAAATGCATCCAGTAGTGGGATCGGCAGAGCCACATTTTTGGCTCTATTCGGTTCGGGTACTTCTTCTCGATCTTTTTGAAAACATCAATGGCCTTGAGTCCTTCCTCACGCTGATAGCGCGCGTCCCAATGAGCCATGGCCTCCTTCCATAACGGATCACCCTTGGGCACTACTATCCCCCGAGTATTCATATATTTTTTACCAATTTGCCGGAGCTTGGCATACTCCGCATTGGTTATCTCCCGTAAGTGGAGAATCGCGGAGAATTTCCAGCTAATAGCGAATTCGTCGTCCGGCTTGATCTTAAGAGCCCGATCGGCCGCGGCTACCGACTTCCTCAACAACACATCACGCTTTGACATGGACTTTGTCTTAATAGCCATCAGATAGTACGACCGTGCCAGCCATAACTGAACCCCGAATTGCTTCGGTTTGTCAGTGGCCAGGGATTCGAAAATCTTTACCGCAGCCGAAGCTTCATTGACGTCGCCTCGCTTGTCCCAGTGAGCGAAAGCCTTGGCCCAACGCGGGTCGTCGGACGGGCGAGGCAGGTTAACGAAAGGCGTGGTGGTCGTTATCGTCTGCGGGTAGCCGGCATAAGCCGGAAGTATGAATACATGGCCGATAAAAACCGACAATATTAAAAGCCTGAAACGAAACCGGTGCATAGTAAACTCCTCCTACATGGAAAACTATATATTATCGTTTCCTTACTATCAAGTGCTAAATGATAAAAAACCCTGATTCCCGGTTAATGGCATGGTAATGTTTTTTCGGAAGGATATTGATGA
>CAZDAF010000281.1:0-5393 GCA_964503115.1 uncultured bacterium | reverse complement strand
ATTATGTGGCAAAGCCCTGTCGGCGTTTACCACCATGCTCCACCGGTCGCCGCCTTCGAGCGGATGCGTATAAGCGCCTTCCGCCCGAACGACCGCTTTGAACAAGTTGTGCGAAATGCCTCCGCCAAACACGCGGTCTCCCGAAAAATACCCTCCCATAAGATGAATATCGAAGCCTTTTACCGTCGATTTGAGCCTTGCGCCCACCCGCGCATCTTCCTGCCTTTCCAACGGCGCATATATCACCCGGAAGGAACTGAAAGTACCGAGGTTTATAGCGAAGTTTACCGCGTCCACGCCGCGCTTTTCGTCCTGGTCTATGTCGAACGGCAAAAACGGTCCGAACAGATCGGTCGGGTACCACAACCTTCCCATCGTCCATGTGATAGCCTGCCTGCCCAATATCAACTCGCCCCATTTCGGCGTCCACCTGAACCACGCGCGGTCAAGGATGTGGAATATTTTATAACCCGGCTCGTCATAAAGTGTCGTGTGAATCGGCAGCCATTGTTCCGTAGCGGCTCCGGTATCAATGAACCCCGGCAACATCAGATCGGGCGGTGTAGCGAGGCCGTGCATTTCGTATTGCAGTTCCCATGCGAATGTGCCGCCGCGCCGCGCGGCCATGCGGATTCTCAGACGCGTGAGATTGTCACAGTGATCCTGTTCCTCTATCTCGCCGAGCGGAGGTAAAGAATCTTCCATAAATTCAGACAATAAACTAACAGGGAAATTGATCGATTCGGTGTAAGTAGTGATGTTCTTGAGATATCCGGTAAACCTTATAGTCCATTCGCCGTCTTTTGCCGTGACCAGCGGGTAGGCGGTCGAAGGGCATATGAGAAGCACGATGGCAATGTACGTGCATGTTATAAGCGCGGATGCCTTTCGCATCATTCTCGAACCTCGTCGGAAATTATGCGACCGTCCACCAACCGGACAAGACGGCGCGAGTAATCCATCACCATCTTATCGTGCGTACTGAAAAGGAATGTGGTTTCCTTTTCCTCGTTAAGCTTTCTCATAAGGTTGAGCAGATCCGAACCCGTTTCGCTGTCGAGATTCGCAGTGGGCTCATCGGCGAGTATCATTTTAGGGCCGCTTACCATTGCGCGGGCCACGGCCACTCTCTGCTGCTGCCCGCCGCTCATTTCGTTGGGCCGTTTGTTTATCAGTTCGCCGAGTCCGACTTCCTCGAGCATCTTCCGGGCGCGCTCGCGACGCTCCTCCCTGGGTACCCTTTGAAGCAGCATTACAAATTCGACATTCTCCAGGGCGGTAAGCACCGGTACAAGGTTATAAGCCTGGAATATGAAGCCGAGGTTGTTAAGCCTCAAGATGCTCAGGTCGGAGGGGCTCATCGCGCTTAGGTCCTGCCCGACTACCACCACCTTTCCCGAAGTAGGCACATCGAGCGCTCCGATGATGTTGAGCATGGTGGTTTTTCCCGATCCGGAAGGGCCGGCTATGGCTGTGAACTCACCTTCACCTATGGTCAAGTCGATGCCCCTCAGCGCATGCGTTTCAACGCCGTCCGCACCGTAAACCTTTGTCATTTTTTCCAACTCGATAATAGCCATAGCCGTCTCCTTGTCACACGTCACACATGCCGGATGGCATCCACCGGCACAAGCTTGGCCGCCTTCGAGGCGGGCCAAAGCGAACTTAAAAAAGCGGTCACAAGCGCGATCAGACCGCCCCAGATGAAAAAAGAAACATTTGTGGAGGTGTAGATAACGCTGCCAAGTCCCATCTGCTCGAGAACGGCGGAAAACACCGCCAGGTTCACGCCTTGTCGACCGAAGTAATAAACTGTGGCCCATCCAATAAGGATGCCTGTGGCTACACCTACTATACCCAAACAGATACTTTCAATAGCCACCAGAAGAAACACTTGCGACGGTTTTGCGCCCAGGGCTTTCATTATCCCGAACTCCCGAATCCGCTCGAAAACCGCCATGAGGACCGCGTTGGCAATTCCGAAAGCCATGGCGATGAATATCAGAATGAAAAAGACGTATGTAAAGATGTTGGACATTTCCACAATCCTGACCAACAATGGCCATATTTCTCTCCAAGTCATCACTGAATATTTCGTCTTGTCGAGCTTTTGGGCGACGGAAGCTTTGGCGACCTCGAGCTTTTTGGATGGATCGTCCACGAGTATCACAAACTCGTTCACCAGTTCCGCCATGCCGAGCATTTTTTGCGCCGCCCCGATACTTATATAGACGAAAGACTTATCGAAAGTGCTGCTCACGGTTTTATATGTGCCGACGACCCTGAAAGCGGCCATAGCCTTATCCCGGTGTATGTCCTGGGCCATAAGCACTATTTTTGAGCCGACGTCGATTCCGAGCTTTTTTGCCAGTGCTTCGCCTATGAATATTGTGTTCTCGCTTGCGGGTTCGATGTAACGGCCATTCACAAGGGAACGGGCGATATTGGTTACTTCGCTCTCTCGTTTCGGGTCTATTCCGACGATTGCGACGCCCGCCGCTTTTTGAGCGTTTGTAGCCAGGCCGGTGGTGATGATCCTGGGCGACCATGCAACCACATACTCGGATGCGTCAATTGCCTGCTCGACCGGTCCCGGATCGGAAATGTATTTATCGAGCTGATAGTGAAACATGTTGAAACCCTTGACCCGTGCCTGGTAATCGGCGTTATGTACTTGCAGGTGTCCCATGTGCGAGTCGACGGTGTTATCTATCATCTGCCGGCTCATACCGTCCATGAACCCCAAACTGAATATCAGGCCCCACAACCCCACTGCCATCGCGGCAACCACCAGGCCGGATCGGCGAGGATTGCGCCACATGTTGCGCCACGCTATTCGTACGAATGTCCCCATTGCCTCACAACCTCACACATACCTCAACGCTTCCACCGGCCGGAAGCGGGCCGCCTTCATTGCAGGCCACAGGCTCATCAATAAAGCCAGGCCCATAATGATGCCCGAGCATATTACAAAGTTCGGCCATGTTATTGCGGCATACATCTTCGGGTCGATGCCGAACACAGCCAGCAGGTCAGCCTCGCTCGATAAGTTAATAGGCACTTTTGTGTTGATGTACGCTGCGATAAAGCCCAACACATTACCTATTAAAACCCCGACTCCCGTCATAAAAAAGCATTCTGCAAAAACCGTAAACGCCACCTGACTTGGCCTTGCACCTAGAGCCAACATGGTGCCGAATTCCTTGATCCGCTCGAAAACGGCCATAAGCTGGGTGTTGAGTATGCCAAAGGCGACGACGATTATCAGTATGGCCAGGAAAACGTATGCGCCAATATCGTCGAAAACGACATATTGCCTCAATTCCGGCATCACCTCTTCCCATGTAAGGACTTCATAAACCTTCGGGTTCAAAGCGGAGTCGATTTCACCGGACACATCTTCGAGGTGTTGCGGGTCGCTCAATCTGACAGTAACCGTAGTCAACATGTCATCGAGGTTCAGGAACCGCTGAATGGTGGCAAGCGGCGCGATGGCGTAACCGCCGTCAAGGTCGAAGGCCCCGGCGCGATATATGCCTCTTACGAAGAAGAATTGTGCCTGCAGGCTCTCGTAGTAATCTTGAGTCCACAAGAGCACCCTGTCGCCCACGTCCACTCCGAGAGATTCGGCCAAATCCTCGCCGATTATTATCCCGGTGGGGTCATCGTTGGAAATGAACTTTCCACGGCGAATTTTATCGGCCAATATGGTGATTTTCAGTTCTGCGGCGGGGTCCGCGCCGACTATCATTATGAACTGAGTGTTCTCTTCTTTCGAGGTGTCTTCGCCCCCACCTTTTGCGACGAGCTTGCGACTGACAAGACCAGGGGTCACGACTCGAGGGGCAAGCCCCACTATTCTCTTGTCGCCGACCGGAACCGTCGCTATTGTCTTGTCCGGCTCCTCGATGAGATATTCGAGTGTCTGGTTGTCGTCCCATCCCCTGGCGTGCACCTGGATGTGCCCCGCGAACACTCCGATGGCGTCCCGTATCATCTGGTTGTGATAACCGACGGCGATTGCGTAGGTGTAGATGCAAAGCGCTAGACCGAAAGCTACGGCAATGATGGTCAGCACCGAGCGGCGGGTGTTGCGCCAGACATTGCGCCAGGCCAGCTTGAGAAACGCGCTCATATTACAATCCGCCCTTGCGAAGATTCGCCATGGTGAACGTTTGAGGATCGATCCCGGCGTCGAACTTCATATCGTTGACGATTATTACAGTACCGTCTCCCGGCTTGTCCTTGGGTATCATCGTCCATTTAGTGGGGAGCTTTTGCCCGCTCATAACCTTGATGTCCTCGAAAGTCATCACCCGAACCAGCTTTCCCTTTTCGTTATAATACTCCTGTCGGGTGGGTATAGCGTCTTCTTCCCTGACGGTAATCACTATTTTCCCCCACGTGACGGGAGCATCGGGCTTGGGAATAAGCTCGATGGTAGTGAGCTTGACGCCGTTTTGCGTTTCCGTGTCCAAAGTGCGATGGGTATAATCCAGTACTATGCTTGATTCCCTCACCAGGTCGTCGTTGGTAAAATCCGATCCCATCCAGTTCTGAAGCATCATGCTGGGGGGTATTTTTGTAGTGGTATTGACGTTTGGGAAGTAGCTCCACATTTCATTACCGATCTTCAGGAATCCTTTACCGGCCTCACTGACGGGGTCGGTAATGAGGATAAAGCTTTTACCCGGTTCGTTCTCCGCCCGCTTGACTTCCCAGAATTTCATTTTAATGGTGCGTGGTTTTCTCCACCTCTTCTTCTTTATGATCATGGTCATCGAGCCTTCGCTCGAGTTGGTGCCGCGAATGATGGAATCCATCCTCTTCACAAGTTCCACGGCGCTTTGATCATCCCCGCTTATAAGAGCGGGCAAAAATAAAAGAACGCAAACCGCTATAACTACCGACCTTTTCATCCTGCCATCCCCCTTAAATAAGGACAGTTACCTGTTCCAAATTAACAATTTCCATGATATATGATGTTATCATCCAATGCCGCGAATAGCACGTGTTGCAGCTCCGAAATGGAATTTTATAAGATGTCCCTGCTTGTTGGGAAGGCGGTGCTATGGGTCGGTTGATGCTCTTTACCGATTTTGCTACTGTCCATTGTCATGAAAGGAATACGCAAAGCCGTCATACCCGCCGCCGGTTGGGGCACTCGCACTCTTCCCGCGTCCAAGGCCATTCCGAAGGAAATGATCACGGTACTCGACCGACCCAGTATCCAGTGGGTTGTCGAAGAGGCTGCCGACGCCGGTATCGAGCAGGTGATAATCGTCACGGGCCGTGGCAAAAGCGCCTTAGAAGATCATTTCGGGATGAACCCGGAGTTTGACCGGACGTTGCGCTCCAAAGGCAAGGATGAGCTGGCGGATAAGCTTAACGCT
>CAZDAF010000280.1:0-5396 GCA_964503115.1 uncultured bacterium | reverse complement strand
CCGAAAAACGATTTTCTGCTCGAGCTGATGGAGAAATCCCGGCCGCTGTTGCAGGATCACCCCGTCAACCGGTTGCGCCGCGCGAGTGGTAAGTTGACCGCCGACAGTATATGGTTTTGGGGCGAAGGGAAGAAGCCTAAGTTGCCTCCTTTCAGGGAGAAATGGGGCATCGAGGGCGTCATAGTGACCGCAGTGGACCTGCTCAAGGGGATTGGAGTGCTTGCCGACCTCGAAACGCCCGACATCCCCGGCGCCACCGGATATATAGACACGAATTACGAAAATAAGGTCAATGCCGCCATCGAGGGACTACATCGCGCTGATTTCGCTTTCGTTCATGTCGAGGCGCCGGACGAATGCGGCCATAACGCCGACGTGGATGCAAAAATACGCGCTATCGAGGATTTCGACAGTAGGGTGGTCGGCAACGTATTGAAAGAGATCGAGGAATTCGAAATGTGGAGGCTTTTAGTTTTGCCCGACCATCCGACACCCATAGAAGTACGCACCCACGTGACCGATCCGGTGCCGTTCGCCATGTTGACATCGGATGATGTGGACCGGCCGGAGCGAGACACGTCTTACGCCGAATCGGCCCGACCGGAAGAACATCCCAATTACTTTGATTCGTGCCGCAAACTGCACGAAATCTTTTTCAGCAAGGAATGACCACCACTATGGCTCGCATAGAGATCGAGGTAGAACGCTGCAAGGGCTGCGGCCTTTGCGTGGACGTGTGCCCGGAAGATTGCCTGTCAATCGGGAATGAAGTAAATTCGGCCGGCTGGCGGGTGGTTGCCGTCGTAGAACCCGACAAATGCAAAGGTTGTGCAATGTGCGCCGAAACTTGCCCGGACGTTGCCATCGAGGTTTTCAAGTAACCCCCCTCGCGGCAGGTTCCGACTCGGGTGTTGAAAAACAGGTTGTGGGACTCGAACCCCAAAGGCTTGCGCCCACAAGATTTTTAATATGGCCAATCTACTGAATTCCGCCGCTTTGATTTCATCCGTCTCCGCTTTCGCTTAGCTCATTGTGAATCTTCTCCAAAGCTGACCGAAAAACCGGCATCTCATTTTGAAGAATCGACCATACGATCGCCGGATCAACTCCGAAATACTCATGCACAATGCGATTTCGGAGACCCACTATCTTGCGCCAGGGAATATCCTGATGTTGCTGCTTGAAATTATCAGGCAGGCGATTTGTCGCCTCGCCAACGATCTCAAGATTACGAACTACCGCATCAACTGTCCGTTCATCCTTTGCAAAGGCATCGTTTTCCATGCCGGCAATGTAGCGGGTCATTTTTTCGATTGCTTCAAGGATATCTTCAACAAGGATTCTCGTAGGCCTACTCGACATCAACAAGCTCCGGCTCGATGACCTTCCAGTGTCTGGGCTTGATAGCGCGAAAGGATACCATCTCAACCCGCTTTCCCAAGAGACGCTCGAGTTCGTCCGCCAGCGATACGAACTCCAAGCCAATGCCCGGATCCACATCCACAAGAATGTCTACATCGCTCCGCTCGTTCTGATCCTCTCGGGCGTATGAACCAAAAAGCGCCAGCCGCCGGATCTTGTAATGATCCACCAGCCTCGGTTTCTCCCGGGACAGAAGATTGAGGATTTCTTCTCGTGTCTTCATGGTCTTGACCGCGAAATATGTACAGTATAGATAACCCTTTCGAATCAGTCAAGGCTACTGTAAACCTAAAGAATAAGTTCGTGTACCCATGGCGCCTTACTTTGCTCGAAGGAAAACGGTTGAGATCAGGAGATGGCACTTCATTGCCCCATGTCGTTTCTTGTTAAGCCGTTCGGCATTACTTTCCACGCAATGTATTTTCTGTTATTATGGTTCATCCCGAATAATTGGGAACCAACGAAATTATCAAGGAGGTCTGGATATGAGTGAAAAAGATGTAACCGTTCAACCGGGCGCAAGTTTCATGCTCGAACCCGTAGGCAGCGCTTTAATCGGCACTCCCGAGGATTTCACGGAAGAAGAGAGGATGTTCGGCCAAACGGCGCAAGACTTTATCGAGAAGGATATCTTTCCCAAGATCGAGGAGATAGAAGAGAAAAAATTCGACGTTACGGTGGGGCTTCTCAAGAAAGCCGGCGAGTTGGGACTTCTATCTATCGACGTTCCCGAAGCATACGGTGGACTGGGCTATTCGAAGGCTGCGAGCATGTACGTTGCCGAGAAAATCGCTCCCTCGGGGAGCTTCAGCGTTGCGCTCATGGCCCACGTCGGCATTGGCACACTACCCATAGTTTTCTTCGGAAATGAAGAGCAGAAGGAAAAATACCTGCCGGTATTGGCCGGCGGTGAGAAGCTCGCCGCTTATGCCCTCAGCGAAACGGGCTTCGGCTCGGACGCCATGGGCGCAAAGACCAAGGCGGTACTGTCTCCGGATGGAAAAGAATACACGCTGAACGGCTCGAAACAGTTTATCACCAACGCCGGGTTTGCGGACGTATTTATCGTATACGTCAAAATTGACGGTGACGATTTCAGCGCCTTTATCATCGACCGCGATTCACCCGGTTTTTCGGTAGGACCGGAAGAGAAAAAGATGGGCATAAAGGGATCGAGCACCTGCGCGCTAATCATGGAAGACTGCAAGGTGCCTGCTGAAAACCTGCTCGGCGAAATCGGCAGAGGACATAAGATAGCTTTCAACATCCTTAACGTAGGTCGCTTCAAGCTCGGCGCCGCAGCACTCGGCTCCGCGAAGTATTGCCTCGAGGAAGCCGTCAAGTACGGCAACCAGCGCATACAGTTCAAAGTCCCGATAACCAGTTTCGGGATGGTAAAGCGAAAGATCGCCGACATGACCGCCAGGATATACGCGTGTGAATCCATGGTATACCGCGTGGCAGGCCTGATGGACGCGAAAATGGCGGACCTCGACAAGAATGCGGCGGATTTCGGTATGCAACAGATGCTGGCCATCGAAGAATTCGCCATCGAGGACTCCATCATCAAGGTTTACGGCTCGGAGTGTTTCGACTATTGCGCAGACGAAGGCCTCCAGATGTTCGGAGGATACGGATATACACAGGAATACCCGCTCGAACGGTGCTACCGCGACAGTCGCATCAACCGAATCTTCGAGGGCACTAACGAAATCAACCGGCTCGTCATTACAACCACGCTGCTCAGGCGCACCACTAAAGGCGCTATTCCATGGATGGATGCCGCGAAAAAAGTGGCCAAGGAAGCCGAAACAGGCAAGTTGGACATCAAGGCCGAAGGGCCGCTTGCGTGGGATATCGAAGCCACCGAGCGAGCGAAACGCGCCGCAGTATACGCATCGAACTCCGCCATTATGAAGTTCATGAACGATTTGCCCAAAAACCAGGAAATTATAGAGATGACCGCCGATATGATTATTGACGTCTACGCAATGGACTCGGCAGTCACTCGAACATTGCAGCTCATCGAAACCCATGGCGAGGAAAAGGCGAAATTCGCAATTGCGGCGTGCAACGTCGCGTGTCAGTTGGCTGCCGATAAGATTTTCGTCCTTGCCACTCAGCTACTGAGTTCCTGTTTCGAGGGCGATGAACTCGATAAATTGACCAAAGGCCTGCATAACTTCAGTTTCTCAAGTCGCACAAACCTGATCGAAAAGCGCCGCATAATCGCCGACAGAATTATCGACAGGGAAGCCTACGAGTTGATTTAGCAACAATACTGGATACCGGACAACAAAGGCGGGGAAGGCCTAATTACCTTCCTCGCCTTATTTTTTCGGTAACTCCGTAGTGGGCCACGACCATCCCTCTAAATGCCCGCATCGCTCACCTAAATCGTTTCCGGCACGAGGAGAAAACCCTCGATACGGGCCACCTCCCGAAGACGGTCGTCCAGACAGACAAAATACTTCCCGGCGGGACGGTGATTGGCCCAGATCATCGCAGCGGCCAGTTGAAGCCCATCGGCGGCCTTCAAGGGGTGCCTGTGAATTTGCCGAATCGCTTCCAGCCGCACATTGTCATCCGGAGCGATCTCTTCCCAGTAAATTTTAAGAGCTGCCGGCAATTCCCTTGCACTTTCCGCCTGGCCTTGATTTATAATGAGCATTCTATGTAATCGAGATATAGCGGAATGGCATTCCACTTCCGTGCCCCACCACACCGCCATTTGTTTCCGGTCGGAGTGAAATGCCGATTTATGTCCCAAAGAATGCAGCGGACGAATTGAACGATGGAGTCACTCTCCTCATTGATTATTTTTGTTGTCCGTGCATTTTGTTCTCATGACGTTTGTGGGTGTGAATACGGTCAAGAGGCATCGCCCGGCGGGCTGCCACTTCCTTCGTCACCCCTGCTCTTGGATACAAGAAGCACTATATCTTCAGGATGTATTTTCCTTTTTCTCTACAAAAAACTTGCGTGTATACATCAAGTAGCCCAGCTTTAGAAGCATAAACAGGTAAAACCCTATCATATACATATACTGACTCTGCATAAAATCAAGTTGCCGTAAGCGTTCAAGTTGTTGCTCGGAGTAATTCATCTTTTCATAGAATTCCATAAAATCCATGCGCGAAAAAGTAATGATTGCCGAAATGGACCATACAACAACATACGCAACTGCTCCCCACCATGCCGTCATCTTAAGTTTATAAGTGCCCCAGATTAGATAAACAAGTAATAACTCATTTACAAAAATTACTACTGCGCCGGGAAACCCGCTGAGGATGAATCCAAATAACGGAATTACACAACCTTGAAACGCCGGCAGCACCGTAATTATAGCGCTAAATCCGAACCAAAGGCTAAGAGCAAGAACAGGAAGCGGGCATTTGTCTGTCCAACGGATATTTTGATCCCTAAACTCACATGTGGTTTTTACGTTCTTGCTTCCATAGAAGAGAACAAGAAAGCCAGGTATTATTAAAAAAATGACAGACATAGGCACCATCGCAATATATATCCCAATCTTGAAAGATGATCTAATATTGGCCGGCTTATGGAGTAACTGTCCACTCCTTTCCATCAGGTCGAGTATTTCAGGCATGAAAACCACAACAACGATAAATCCGATCAGTCCGCAAACAAGCCAGATACAGGACGTGGTCAGAATAAGCGCTCGTGCCCACCTTTTTGCTTTTATGGAACCGATTCCCATCCATATGAACCAGACTGCAAGAATAAGAAATAACAAAGCGCCGGAAATTTGTGTGCCAGCAATGATATTTCCCCCCGCACTTTTTTCGAGATTGGCTGCGGCAACCATCGCCAGTATCATTAAAGGCACCATGAGCGCACAGATTGCGCCTAAAAGAATCTGAAATATTCCGAAGACTACCAACCATACGCTACGGTCTTTAAATTCAGGATCTCGCACCACACTTTTACTGTTTGTCATGTTATACCCCCCC
>CAZDAF010000279.1:0-5406 GCA_964503115.1 uncultured bacterium | reverse complement strand
AGCGTCAATGGGAACGGGACATTCCTCCTTGGCGATGACACAACCACCGGAACGGTCAAAGCCGGACCCTTCGGATCGGCATTAATGTATTATCAGATAGATAAAGAGGAAACATATAGACTTATAAGGGGCGTCACGATAGCGGCGGAGGTTTTGTTCACCGCCGGCGCTCATACCGTACTCTTACCGTTCAGGGGTCTGGAAAAAATTCACTCGATTGACGAAATTCCGAAAATATACGAAACGCCCATCAAGTCTGAAGATATTGAGCTGTTTACCGTACATGCCATGGGCACTACTCGGATGGGCCCCGACCCGAAACGGTTCGTGACCAACCCCTGGGGAGAAACTCACGACGTGCGGAATATGTTCGTTACGGATGCGGGCTTAATACCCACATCCCTCGGCGTCAATCCCCAGGAAACAATAATGGCGCTCGCAACACGAACGTGTAGCCATATACTCGAAAACAAATCGCGTTACCTGGACGTATAAGGGTGCCGGAGACCAAGACATGGGTGTGAGCCTTTCCAATCTGCCTGACCTTGAACTCGAAAAGGGAATGCTCGAAGATACCCCTCTGGCGTTTCTGCTGGGCGCCGCAAAGGTTTGGGAAGTCACCGGAGTTTTGACCATTGAGCGCAAAAAAGCTCATAAGCAGGTATTTTTTCTTCAGGGGCTTCCGGTATATTGCAAATCCGACCTCACCGGCGAATCGCTCAGGCAGGTATTGTACAAGGCCGGAAAAATAGATCATCAAACACTGCTAAAGGTTCAGGAGCTCATGGAACAGAAGCATGTGGAAGAAGACCGCGCATTGCTCGAGCTGGGCGTTTTCGATGAAAGCACGCGATACTTCCGATTGCAGGAGCAAGCGCGAAAAAGGATTCTCTCAAGCTTCGCGTGGGCCGACGGGCGTTACACATTTGAGCCGAGTGAGGAGTTTCTCGACCGAGTGGACCTCTTAGACATCGATCCTTTGGAAGTCATCCATGAAGGCATGGTCACCCACCACGTTCTGGATCTTGCAGGCATAATGCAGGAGGCGGCTTCGGAAACCGTCATTGCGTCCGAGAACATCGGTGATTTCGAGCCCTTCGTCAAGCGTTTTTACCCGGAGGCAAAGCCCGTATGGTCGGACGGAGGCGAGATGCTTTTGGGCAATGTCTTGGCACAGCTACACCCTGACATAACGAAATCGCTTAACCTTACTTTCATTTTGCTGGCCGTGGGCGGACTGTTGATCGGGGACAAGCGACCCGGAGAACTACAGCCACCTCCGGCAATTGAGAGCCCTCAGGGAGAAGAGCTTGTCGAGGATGCCGGGGAGCTGGCGTGGGATTCTGAAGACCTTTCCGCCGATCCGTGGTCGGGGCAGGTGGAATCGCCGAGCCTGGACGACGAAGATAGTCGCATCCCGGAGGTTGCCCCCGAGGAACCGGCGGCGAAAAAAGCTCCCAAGGGGCCACCACGTCCACCCCCCGGGTCACGTTTCAAGGTGCGAAAAAAGCCTTCCGCAAAACCGACTTCTTCGCGGCCGCGCAAAAAAGGCCCGCCACCGGCGGAACCGCCCTGGAAAAGGCGAGCGCGAGAAACCAGAGAAGCTCGAAAACAAAGGGGCACTTCGAAAGCCGCTGCTGCGGGAGTAACCGATCCCGACATCGAAAAACGCTATAACAAAATACTCGATATGGTACGTCGCGGCAACCCCTTCGAAATCCTTGGCGTGGGCGTAGAAACCCAACGCGCCGAAATAAAAAAGGCTTATTTTCAGCTTCACACCCAATGCCGGCCCGACAAAATGGACTCGCCCGACCCAAGCGGAGAACACATCATAAATGAAATACAAGACGGATTGCGTAATGCATGCGATTTGCTGCTCGATCCGGATCGTAGACACGAATACGAATCGAGCATCTTCGTTGATGAGAAGAATAAAGCCTGGAGCATCGATCTGAAAAAACAGCTTGCTAAAAAGCAATGGCTCCGGGGCAAGTGGTACCTGTCACATCGCCGACCTGATCTGGCGCTTACTTTCTTCGACAGGGCAGTCAATCTGGATACCGAACAGGCCCCTTACTACGCCTTTCTTGCCTGGGCGCAGTACGCATCACGCCGTGGCAACGCCGCCGCCTGCAAGGCGTTTCTCCGCACCGCATTCGGCATCAACCGCAAACTGCCGGAAACATACCTCTTTATGGGATGGATACTCAAAGACATCGGCGAGGAAAAAGAAGCTATCGAGTGTTTCGAACGCACCCTTGAATACGATTCGAGAAACACTTTCGCAAAGCAGGAACTTGGGAAAAGCGGCCCATCGAAGAAAAAATCGGGCGATAGCGGTTTGATAGAAAAAATTTTCCGCAAGTAAAAATTTCGATTACTCGTCCTGAACAAAGGCACGGCAAGTGTTGCGCAGTCTGGGGTTGTTGATACCAAGGTGTCTGTGTTCCTCGGGCGGTAATTCCTCCGCCGATTCGGGGTTGTGATCGCTGTTCAGCCCCGCCGCCGGTCCGCCGGAAAATAAGGTCTGCAGCGTAAATTCGATCAACTCGAACAAATGAGTGCAGCCGTCCTTCCGTTTGATGCGCTTGCGTACCTCGCGGACGACCGCAGGATGGAAAATGAAGATGCCGACCAGCTTTTTCGCTCCTTCCATCGTCTCTCGACAAATATCGTAAGGTACCTTCTCCATCTTTACCTGCGCTTCGGCTATCGTGTAGTTTTCCAATTCGATGAGCATGGCCAATTCGATGTCGTGGAAACGGTCGGTAAGGCGGCTTAAGGTGATTGCGCCTTTATCGGTGACGTGCACACTGCACGACAAAATACGCTTGAAGCCTTCCTCCACGCTTCGAGCGTGTTTTATCAAATTGTCGAAATCCATAGTCATTTTTAAGGGTTCGGGCTGAAGGCCTGCGGCGCCGGGGCTGCGGTCTTGCCCAGATAATAATTCATCCGCTCCCCGACCGGTATTATATGGTCCGATATCATCAGATAGTCCGCTTCCTTAAGAAAGCGCGACATATTTCTGTGCTTTAAGTAACCCTTGACCTGAGCCGGAGCAACCGCCATGTTGACGAAGTTTGCCGTGCCCCGCTTCTGCATCTGGATGGCCCAAATATCTGCGGCTTTCGCAAAGGCTTCATCGGCGGCTATCTGCGCGAACGCGGCGGCTATACCGTCTATATAGGCTTTCACGTCGAAGGACTCGCGGTAAACCACCAGGTTGAAGCTCCTGAAATAAACGAAGGCTTCCTTGAGCGGTTTTCCGTAAACGTCCGACCCGCCCAGCGCCTCGACTACGGCTTTCGGCAATTCGATGACCACGGGGTCGATGGGACCGTAAACCCTCTTTCCGACAGGCTTGGCCTCCGTCGGGACAAGTTGATCCATCGCGTTGTCGCTCTTCGAGCAAGCCGAAACGCCTAGCACGACAGCCATGCAAAAAAGGCTTACCGTGAACGTGGATTTATATTTCCTAAAAATTTCCATTTTTCGGTCCTCAAAAAATAAATTTAGGATTCGAGAGGTCAGGGAATCAAGTAATCGCCTCCTATTATTCTATTCGACCCCTTGGCCCCTTCTGTCCGTAAACAAAAGCGCGTCGGGAGTGTAAGCCGAGTTCTGTCCCCCATTACGGGGTGGCAACCATTTATCTTGGACGAGGGTTTCCCCCCGCCTCGAGCGGCCTACCCGGAAGCGTCGGACGGGTCATCCTCGAACGCTTCCCTATTTGGCCTTGCTCCGGGTGGGGTTTACCTGGCCGATCCGGTCGCCCGGACCGCCGGTGAGCTCTTACCTCACCGTTTCACCCTTGCTCCTCCCGCGAGCGAAAGGGGCGGTCTGCTTTCTGTTGCACTTTCCGTGACCTGTACAGGCCCCTGGGAGTTACCCAGCACCCTGCCCTGCGGAGCTCGGACTTTCCTCCCTTACGGGCGGTCGCCTGCACCCCGACGCGCGCCCAAAAACCTACTTTTCAATGATCATCTTCACCGTCTATGGCCAAGTTGGCCAGCCGGTCGGCTTCCCTGTTTTCGTCTCTGCCCACATGTATAATTTTAACTTCTTCGATATTACTTGCAAGTGCATAAGCTTTTCGGAAAAGCGGCACCAGATGCGGCGATTTCACCCGGTATTGACCGTTCATCTGCCTTACCAGGAGTTCCGAATCGCTACGCACCTCGATATTTTTTGCGCTTTGACTGATCGCTTCTTCCAGCGCCATAATCAGCGCCTCGTACTCGGCTACATTATTGGTTTTGCGTCCAAGAAACTTCTTCAGTTCGATATATTCATCGCCGTATTGCAACCGTGCGCCGGCTCCGGCGGGACCGGGGTTGCCACGACTGGCGCCGTCCACATTTATGATCCATGTATCATTTTTTGGGCGAGTCTCATCGTCATGTGAAGGTTGATCATCTTGGACGGATCGAGCCGCCTTCTCGAGGATTTCCCTTACCCTATCCCTTGTGAGGGAAGGAAAGTCATCTAACAGCTTTTTGACGCTTAACCTGCGGGCAAGTTCGGCGAGTATCAGATCGGGCCTGTCGGCCTTCATGAACCGGCGGCCTCCGCAGAAGCATCTTCTTCATCTTGGTAAAAGAGTATACGGAGGCATCCGGGGCAAGTAATAATCTTCTCCGCCCGCTGCACCTCGTTGTAAAGTTGGGGTGGAATGTGCATGTGGCACCCTGTGCATAGCTCGTTGGTCGCGCGGCAAAGGGCGGCACCGGGAAAACGGCCTTGTATGCGTTCGTAGAGGGCGAGGGTCGAAGGATCGATAAGGGCGGCAAGTTCACCGCGCCGACCGATTTCCTCCTCGAGTTCACGTTGCAGAAACACCGTTTTGTGTTCGACCTCGACAGTCGTTTTGTCCCGCTCCGCCGCAATCTTTTTTATTTCAGTTTCCAGATTTTCAACGTTAGACTTGAGATTTTCGATGTTTTCCATAGATTCGAGCAGCACGGTCTCGATGTCATCGGTATCTTTTTTCAGCTTCTCGATCTCTCGCTGGTTGGCGTAGTAGGCGCTCGTGTTGCGCACGTTAGTTCCGGTAAGTCTGGTACGGGTTCTTTTCAGTTTTTCCTGTTCGATGAAAAGCAGCTTTTCCCGGTCGCTTTTCTGAGCTTCATGGGCCTTCAGGTTTTCCATGTGCTCGTTAATTTCGTCGGTTTTTTCTCGTAATTGATCTTCGAGTTCGGTTGTGCGCTTTGGCAATTCTTCAAGCTGTTGTTTTATTTTATGTACTACAACGTCCAGTTCCTGCAAGGTCTGGAGTTGTTTTAAAGTGTCGCGCAATATTGATTACCTCCTCGTTCGTAACGGCTTCGTCGCTTTTTCAGCTTTGTCTCAGTCGCCGTATTGAACTGATGTCTAATACCGGACTTCGATTTTCGAAAGCTC
>CAZDAF010000278.1:0-5412 GCA_964503115.1 uncultured bacterium | reverse complement strand
AGACAAGGGATTTAAATCCCTTGTCCAAGCGGCGTCAAGCCGCCGCACTCCACATGATGAAAGCGGCCGGCCGAACGCATAAAAACAAGGAATTGGAGCAACCCTCACCAATGATGTCGCACACCCATCCGATGACCTGTCTTTGAAAATAGGATATGATATAATATATGGGGAAAAATGATATAACCAAAAGAAGTCCGGCCGAAAAGGCCTTGTAAAGAACAGGAGGTAAGGATGGAAAAGGTTTCATTTCCGAAAGGTTTTATGTGGGGCGTTGCAACGGCGGCTTATCAGATCGAGGGCGCGTGGAATGAAGACGGCAAAGGCGAATCGGTCTGGGACGCTTACTGTCATAATACGGACATCGTTCTGAATGGAGATACGGGCGATGTGGCGTGCGATCACTATCACAGGTATAAGGAAGACGTCGCAATAATGAAAGAGATGGGATTGCACAGCTATCGCTTTTCCATTTCCTGGCCAAGGGTTATTCCCGAAGGCAGCGGCGCCGTCAACCGGAAGGGTATCGATTTTTACAGCAAGCTGGTGGATGAACTTATCGGCGCCGGCATCGAGCCGATTATCACGCTCTATCACTGGGATTTCCCCAAAGTCCTGTCGGATAGGGGCGGTTGGAAAAATCGGGAGTCAGTCGACTGGTTCGCCGACTACGCCGAGGTATGCTTTAAGGCTTTGGGAGACAGAGCGAAACACTGGATTACATTCAACGAGCCGTGGGTTGACGCTTATGCTCCCGTGTTTATGCTGGGCAAACCTTCAATAGAAGGCATGGCCCGGGCCACAGGGATATCCCACCATTACATGCTCTCCCACGCCAAAGCGATAGAAGCCTACAGGAAACTGGATCAGGGTGGAAAGATCGGGATAACCCTCAATCTCGCGCCCGCCTATCCTGAAACGGAATCCGCCGAGGATAAGGCGGCGGCACAAAGGTTCGACGGTTTTCTGAACAGATGGTTCCTGGATCCGACGATGAAGGGAGCCTACCCGGAGGATATGCTCGCCATTTATCGGGAAAAGCTCGATGCGCCCGATATACGGGCAGGAGATATGGAACTTATAAAAAACAACCCGTCCGATTTTCTCGGAGTAAATTATTATTCACGCAACATCGTTAAAAACTCGGAAAAAGTGCCCGTTCTTGGATTGGAGATAGTAGAGAATCGCGACGACACCTGGGCGACCAATGGGGAGGTTTACCCTCAGGGGTTGTACGATCTGCTGATTCGTCTGGACAAGGATTATAATCATCCTCTCCTTTATGTGACTGAAAACGGCGCCAGCTTCGGTGGAGACGAAATAGTGGACGGCAAAGTCAATGACGATAGACGCCGGGATTATCTCGCAGGACATTTCGAAGCCGCCGCCAGGGCCATTTCCGACGGTATAGACCTCCAAAGGTACTATGTCTGGTCACTCCTGGACAATTTTGAATGGGTCTTCGGTTACAGCCGCAGGTTCGGTCTTATCTACGTTGATTTCGAAACCCGGGAAAGAATATGGAAAGACAGCGCTTTATGGTATAAAGATGTTATAAAGAACAACGGTTTTTAATCCGGCGATGGCATGCTCCTCTACGGGCATGGCGCCATGCTCAATTCAGGCGGAATTTCAGCGCCTTTATATATTTAATATACCTTCCTCGATGAGAATTTTCCCGAGGCTTATTCCCGCTTCTGCAGGACTGTCCCCCTCGATGAATCGGCAGCTTCGCTCGCGTTGCGGCGGTTCGAGGCGGATGCAGTCGATCAACCTTTCCGGCGTCCGATCCGTTTCGAAATCCGCCACGCTCATCCGGTGTATTGGCTTTTGCCTGGCCTTGCGCATATCCGGCAGTTTGGGTGATCGCAACTCACCCGCTTCGTGGCTTATGGTAACCAATGCCGGCATGGGACCGCGCAGAACCTCGAAGCCGTCGGGTATAACTCGTTCGATGACCAAATGATCGGCATCGCTTCCTATTTTACGCGCCCAAGATACTGCCGGAACGGACAACATCTCGGCAAGGGCCAATCCGACGACGCCTGAGTTCGAGTCCGAAGCCTGCCTGCCCGCCAGCACCAGGTCGAAGCCGATTTTTTCCAGCACCGACGATAATATCCGGGCCGTTACATGTCCGTCGGCATCCACTGATTGATCCTCGATCATATAAAGCTCGTCGGCGCCTACAGCCAATGCCTTCAACAGCACTGCTTTCGCAAGTTTAGGGCCGAAGCTTACGACGGTGATGCGTACATCCGGTTGAGTTTCCTTGATACGCAGCGCCACCTCGAGCGCGCTTTCATCGTAAGGGTTCATAACGGGAGGTACGCCGTCGGCGAGGATGGTCTTCGTTTCACTATTAACCTTAAAGCTGGCCGCGGGAGCTTCGGGATCGGGTACCTGCTTGATGCAAACAACGATATGGATTCCTTCACTCATTTCCATCACCCGAAATTTTTATTTTCCTTTATAGTGTCGATGATCGCGGGCAGCACTTGCCTGTAATCACCGACGACACCGTAATTAGCCACTTTGAAAATATCCGCATCGGGATCCTTATTTACGGCTATTATGGTTTTTGAATCGCACATCCCCGACAGGTGCTGGCTTGCGCCGGAAATGCCGATGGCGAAATACACCTGCGGGCTGATTACCGTTCCCGTTATGCCCACCTGCTGTGAAGAAGGCATCCACCCGAGGTCGCATGGCGGGCGGCTCGAACCTACGGCGGCGCCGATTTCTCGCGCAAGCTCTCGAACCATATCGAACTCCTCCGAACCGCCGATGCCACGGCCGCCGCTGACCACGACCTCCGCCTCATCGAGTTTGATGTCGCCTCCTTCCTCGATGACCCGATCAATCACTTCCCACCGAGCTTTGCCGGCGTCTTCGGTTACATCGATCTCGATTACCTCGGCCGCGCCCGATTCGTCCCGGTCGGGAACATTTCCCACCCGCGGCCTGACGGTAACGATCTGAGGTGTAGAGTTGAAAGAATAGGTGGCGATCCCAACTCCGCCCTGAACCTGCTTGGTAACCGGTAGCTTTTTTTCCTCGACGTTTACAGCCGTTGCGTCAGTCGCCAAACCCGCGCCCAGCCTTTGCGCAAGCCTCGGTGCAACATCCTGCCCCAGAGACGTATGGCCGAAAAGAACGGCTACAGGGTCAGCCCGATTGCATACCTCTTCGAGAAATGCGACATACCATTCGGGGTTGTAACCCTCGTCTGCGGGTTTTTCCGCAGTGAATACTTTCCCGGCGCCGTGCGCGATAACCTCATTGGCTATATCTTTCGGCGCAACGGCAGCCAATTCAACACTTAATTCGTCGGCAATCTCGCGCCCCAACCCGATCATCTCGAACGATATCGCCGCCGGCGTGTTTTCTGTCAATGGTTCACAAAAGACAAGTAAACATCCTGAACCGCTCATTCTTCCTCCTTCTTTTTTCTACAAAGAAACAAAATAATTGGAGACCGGAGATTCTTGTCCGATATTATATATGTAGTTGCTTATCACTTTAGCCCGAGTAATTCCCTGTCTTTTTCCATGAAATAAATCTAGGTGTTGCGGGACATAAGACAATAATTTTCTTCACACAATAAAAAAATTACCTTTTGCTCCTGCTGTTTACATAATTCAAAAAAGCCTTGATGACCATGTGAAACCTGAAGTTTCTCACGACGGTCAGATGAGCTCTGCCTTGGATTTGAAAATGGCATGTCCGTGGAACCAATTCTTCAAGTTCGCATAGTCTACCCAAATCACAGCTAAAACACAACTGTTCCATCCTTAATAAAATTCGGAATAGATTTCATATTGTTCTTCAGGCCTTCCCCGTCCATCACACTCTTAGCAAATTTTCATTTTTGCTGATAATATTCTCAATAAAAATAAGATGCCCGGTAAAATCAATAGAACCATGATAGTAAATAAAGCCGGAATTGGACGCCGGCACTTTCTGAAAAGCTCAGCGGCTACGGCGGCTGCTCTTTTATCGGGCAATTTCGGTATGGCTACGCCAAAAAGGCGCCTACCCAATATCATCCTGATCGTTGCGGATAACCTTGGATGGCGTGACCTGGGATGTTACGGGAATCCTTATATTAAAAGCCATAACCTCGATAAGCTGGCAAGTGAAGGAGTGCGATTTACAAATGCCTTTGTAACCGCGCCATCATGCAGTCCTTCCAGAGCTTCGATCATCAGCGGGCAGTCTCCTCATTCGGTAGGCGTGCTGGGCTTATCGCATTTATATCCACGTTTCCAAATGCCTCCCGACGTGCCGACATTGCCCGGTATATTGCGTGACGCGGGTTACCGAACCGCCATAGACGGCAAGTGGCACGTCGCACCATACAAACTCACCTCGCGGTACGGATACAACAGGCACTTGAATCATTTCAATATAAAAAATACGAACAGGGCCGGACGTTTTATTTCCGAAAATAAAGACAGGCCGTTTTATCTGGAACTTAATTTCATGCAGAACCACCGACCGAGCATGCCGGGCGGTAACCATGCTTACCGGCAGCATCCCGATTTTCCCGTTGCCCCCGATTCAATCCACGTGCCGATTTACTGGGGTATTCCCGATTGGCCGGAGATCAGGGCGGACGTAGCCGCTTACTACAGTCAAACCGTATGGATGGATTACCTCATCGGGGAAATACTGGCCCGACTTGAAGCGGAGGGATTGAAGGATAACACCATGGTCGTTTTCGTTTCAGACAACGGTCCGATGTACCCGGGCGGCATTGGAACCTGTTACGATTTCGGAATCGGAACTCCCCTTGTAATTCGATGGCCTGCCGGCGTCCGTGGAGGAATGGTCGTCGACGGGTTGGTGTCAACGATAGACATCCTACCGACTTGTATGGAAGCAGTGGGTTTGTCGATACCATCGACGGCCCAAGGCAGGTCGCTTATTCCACCGGCAAGGGGTGAAGTTAGTGAAATACACGAGGCTATTTATGCGGAGATGACTTACCACGTGCGATACACACCTATGCGTGTCATCCGCACCAGGGAGTACAAATACATCGAGAACCTGTCGTCCGATCCCGTCGGCCTCGACATGTTCAAGAATTTTGAATGGGCCCGAAGAGTGGCTGAAATGCCCGGGCAACGCTGCTGTGTTCCCAGACCCCCTGAAGAACTATATAATATTGCCCAAGACCCGAACGAGAAGAACAACCTTGCCGAAAACGCCCGATACGCAAAAATTAAAGAAAAATTGCGAAAAAAACTCCTCAAATGGCGTAAGGAAACCGGAGATTCTTTGCCTCTTTGATCCAACCTGAGCCTTACCTCGTAAAATTCGAAAATCCTGATCGCCGGTGCTATAGTCTGAAAAACGATAATTTTAATTTGTTAAAAGGATACACTGAAATCCACGGAAGAAGGAATA
>CAZDAF010000277.1:0-5437 GCA_964503115.1 uncultured bacterium | reverse complement strand
AAGTTATGTTGGATCTCGCTTGCGGGCCCGGGATATATTCACGGCCTTTCGCGCAAAAACTGAGTCGCGGATACATCGTAGGGTTGGACCTGTCGGAACCGATGTTGGATTATGCGAGTTCGCGGGCACGAGATCAAGGACTCGATAACCTCCTGTTCATACACGGCAACGCACAGGAGTTACCATTCCCGGATAATGAGTTCGACGTAGTTAATTGCTGTGGCGCGATTCATCTGTTCCCCGACCTGCCTCGTGCTCTCAGCGAAATCAGGCGCGTGCTCAAACCGGGTGGATGCTTTACGACCGCAGCTTTCAGGAATTGGTTGCCTGGAGAATCATCGAAGAAATTTTCAAAGTGGTATTTTCAAAGGGTAGGAATCTATCACTTTCGCCCGGATGAGCTTGAGGCGCTTTTAAAACAAGCCGGGCTGAACAACGTTGAATGCCACCATGCGAAGCGATATTGGTTGATTATGAGCGCAGTCAAACCGATGTAACAGCAAAGTGCCTTAAGAAATGCCGGGTGATGAAGTTAGGACGGACAAGGGATTTAAATCCCTTGTCTCAAAAGAAAGGAAAGATCGGAAGACCTGAAATTACCCGGGAACAGATTGATTCTATCGCTTGTGAAAAGCAAATAGTTGAACTATTGTTTTGCCTGCAGGTCAGTATGGCCGGATGGAATTTTCGGGCGCCGCAGCGGCTATTGTTTAGATCAAGGCGACTTCTATCGAGAAGTTCGATAATAGAAAAAGGAATTCAGGAGTGAAAAAATGCAAGAAACAAAAAAAGAACCGGAAAAAGATACATTCAAGACGGAAATCAAATCTATCGGGGTGATTCATACGCCATATAAATTGGGTCGCTTCGTGCCCTATCAGCCTTTGGAAAGAGAGCAGGGAGAGGCCAGGATAAAATTATTCTCACGCTACGTCGAAGCTCTCCATTCACTCGATAAATTCAACTACATCTACGTGCTTTATTACATGGAGAAAAATGAGGGTTCATGGACGGAGAAAGTCAAGCCGCCCTGGGCAAAAGGGCATTCGGTAGGTCTGTTTGCCAGCCGGTCTCCAAACAGGCCGAACCGTGTGGGGCTTTCAATTGTGAAGCTTAAAAAAATCGAGGGAGACACGCTCATAACCTCTTCGATGGACGTTTATGACGATACCCCGCTCATCGATTTGAAGCCGTATATAAAAGAGTTGGATTCAAAGGACGACGCCGACTACGGCTGGCTGGAAGATGTCGATGGCTACGAGCACCTGATGTTACACATGCGCGGAATTCCCCATGAGGATACTTAAGGAATTGAAAGGTGGGATTGACTTGTCGAAAAGATCACTCTGCATGGAATGAACATAAATCGATGCGCTGAAATTTCTTGTCGTTCATTCGGCATTAATGAATCGGCATTTTTAACTACTTTTACAGGGCCTTACCCGGTCCGTTCGTTTTTTTTAATTACATCTTTGAGTTCGGCAATACTGTCTTCCAACTCTTCGATTTCAATCAACTGGTAAGGACGGATCGAGTGCGCAGGCAGGGCCGCTTTTCGTTCCAGCAGCTTTTGCTCGAGTTGCTCCAAATCCTTGTAAAGCTGTTGCCCGGTTTTATCATCCATTTTCTATTCCAATCTTGTCCCAAACGGGTTTTTGAAACTTTCCCCCATGTCGGGATGCATAGGATTAAACCCAGATTTTGCGTTTGACATTCGAATAAAGATCATTTGCTTTCGTTATTTCGCTTTAATATCGAATACTTACAATGCACTTTTTCAACTGCAATGCAGTTAAAAACAACACTATTCAGTGCGACGGACAAGGGATTTAAATCCCTTGTCTAACTCGATATTTATCTTGTCTCTACCTCCAACTGAAAAATCTGGGTTAAATTTTTGCCTCTACCTTGCTTTCGATCTAATGGAGGCCCGCTTCAAATGGTTTGGATTGCACGAAGGAACGAAACTCGTCCCGCTAGCGTTGTCAAGTAGGCGTTCTGCAGGTATTGGCAGCCAGGATTGCCGAGCGTTTTTTCTGGTCGGCTTCCAAGTGGCACCGCTTATATTTTTTTCCGCTTCCACACCAACAAGGCTCGTTCCTGCCGGGTTTTTTGTCCGGCGCCGTCATGCCGCCGCCGAATGCTTTTTTGAATGTGTCGATTATGCCCATTTCAAAATCTTCGTGTCATACTGAAATATTGCAGGTCACTTTCGATTCTTGTCGATTTTGAAACTAGCATGTTTTTCTCCCGGTGTCGAGCGAGTGTTTTTTGGGGTGTGTGACGTTATTGGCGGTTATTCGATGATTATGCCGTTGTTCATGAACACGTATATCCTGTGGTCATTGTCGTGGTAAGGAATGTAACTGACGACGATGTCGGCCAACCCGTCGGCGTTCAGGTCGAATACGTCCGGGAAAAGCGGCGCCGGCGCCGGGATCACCGTCATGGGATGATCCAGGTCGAAATTTCCATAGCCATCGCCTTTGAGGACATGTATTTCGTTCAACTTTCGGCCCACGACGGCGTCGTTTATTCCGTCGTTGTCGAAATCACCGTCCACGTTAGGCACACCGCCTTCAACGGTCAGCTCACGGATATTGAGCTTGATGGCGGTTGTGCTATCGCCGGTGGGTTTATCAGGGTAGCGGCCGTTTTTTCCGATGACGTAAATTGAGAAGTTAACATTCATTGAACTGGTGATAATCATTCTGGCGATGCTCATAACGTCTACTTTTACATAAGGAATAATCAAGTCCATGGTCCCGTTGCCGTCCAGATCGCGGAGCAGCGCAAAGCTCCCGGCCTGATCCTTCTCGATCATCCGATCGTACTTGTTCCTCTCCAGAGAACCGGTATGGCCGTAAAATATAAATGTTTGACTCTTAAAGTTTCCGAATTCCCCCACAAGCCTGCCGGCGATTACGTCCATGTGTCCGTTATTGTTCACATCGTCTATCAGAAGCATGGGCGGTATCTGCTCGCCCCTTTTTTTCTTGCCCTTTTTGAGCGGGGGAGCGGGCAAATCGAGCTGGATCTCCCAGGTGGGATCGCGGGAGAAGCCGCCGTTTTCGAGTTGCTTGAAAATGTCGAGCTTGGCTTTGTGGGAGCCGATCAGGTCTACGCGGCCGTCGCCGTCATAGTCTTCCGCGTTAAGCTGTGGCATGAAATAAAAGGAGCGCAGACTGTGGTGCTCCTGGAAGATGCGCTCGGGGCCGCCGATGCTGATGTCAACGTGAGCGGTGAGCATAATCTCCTTGCCCTTGTCCGAAAGGCCGTGCTCGCCGGTATGGAAGATGAGACTCCGGTCGAACCCGAGGAGGAGCAGTTCGTCTTTGCCGTCGCCGTTCCAATCCTGAAGGAAATTGTAGTAGGGCAGTGAATTTTTATCGGCAAACGCCGTGAAGGGCCGGGCTTCCGCCAGGCGAACGAGTTTTCCATAGCGGCGGCCGCGCAATGGATAGTAGCTTACGCTGCCCCGGCAATAGCAGGCAACGTCCAGACCTTTCACACCGTCCACCCGGCCTACATCCACCAGCGCCACCGCGTCCGCCACTTTGAAGTTTTGGCGCGACTTGTTGGAAAAACCATGCTCCGTCTGGAAAAATACGCTTATCCCACGGGTGTAGTCGGGATAATCTCCCTCCACCCAGACGATGAATATGTCCAATAAACCGTCTTCGTCCAGGTCCTCTATGATCAGGTCCTGCACCCGGCCGGGGACGGTCGAGGAAAATGACTCGAATTGCTTCCGGCTTTGGGAGGGGAGATGTGATGAAGAGATTACAACGAAAATCAGAAGCAAACCGCCGATGAAAACCTTTTTCGTTGACATTACAATAATGTAAAATAAAGTGGCCCAAGAAACAAGCTTATATGGCCTCAAAGGTTTTTAATAGGTTGGCCCGGATTTATTCCGTATGGACACCCCGGGCGATGGCTTTCATGACGGACACCCAATATATCTCACCGCTTGACATTTCATGCTTGTTAGGTGTATAATTATTAGCATATACGACATAATAGACGGAAGATACTTATTCGGAGGGGATAGGTTATGAAAACTTCAGCTTTGGGAAGGTTATTGTGCGTCGTCGTATTGACGATGTATGTGGCGGCGGCCATTTTAGCCTTGATTGCAGGTTGCGATAATGTCAGCGGCGTAAACCACCCACCCGTAGCCAACGATCAGTCCGTTGCCACTCCGACGAATACCCCCATCAAGATCACTCTCACTTCCACCGACGAAGACGGCCACAGACTGACCTTCACAATAGATACCCGGCCCGAGCACGGTATATTGACCGGTAATCCACCTGATCTCACTTATACCCCTAATACGAATTACATAGGCCCTGACAGCCTCACCTTCCACGCCGGTGACGGCTACGCCGACGGCAAGACCGCCACTGTAAACATCATGGTGTTAAATAATGTTCCTGTGGCTTACGATCAATCTGTTATCACTCCTATAGATGTTGCAATTGATATCACCCTCATCGCCACCGACGAAGATGGACATGACTTGACATACACGGTGGATGATCAGTCCGCTTATGGAACCTTGACCGGTGATCCGCCCAACCTGACCTACACTCCGGAGCAAGGCTCTGCGGGGTTCGATAGCTTCACCTTTCACGCCAACGACGGCTACGACGACAGCAACATCGCTACGGTAACTATCACTGTGGGTGATATTTGGTATGTAAACGATGACGCCACGGGGGCGAATAACGGCACTTCATGGGCGGATGCATTCAATGTTATCCAAGACGCCATGGACGCCGCCATTGATGAAGACATGATATGGGTTGCAGAAGGAACATACACTGGCGGAAATCCGGTGCTCACAATGAAAGACGGCGTCGATATATACGGCGGATTCAACGGAACGGAAGTAAATCTCCTCGAACGCAACACAGCCTCGCACGAAACAATCCTCGATGGCGAGGACATAAATCGTGTCGTCAAAGGCGCTTCGAATGCGCGCCTAGACGGTTTCACTATAACCAATGGCTATATTGTGTATGTGTCTGACTCGAGAAATGCCGCCCAAGGCGCAGGAATGGATAATGGAAACATTAGCAATCTTGTGGTAGCCAACTGCAAATTCAGCGGAAATGTGGCCGAGGGTGGAGGTTCTCTTCCTTATAATGCTTCTAATGGCCTTGGCGGTGGGATACACAACAGAAATGTAACCAACCTCATGGTGATTAATTGTATCTTCAGCGACAACCATGCGGTAGGGGGTGGATTGATGGGGTGGGGTGGCGCGATATGCAGTGACGAGTCCACACTCGTGACAATAACCAATTGTACCTTCAGCAATAATTCAGCAGACGATTTTGGTGGCGCGTTAGCCTTCCACAGCTACACATCCTCCTACTGTAGTGTATCATAAATAAGGGAACATATAAAAATTTCTCGTGTCTAAACC
>CAZDAF010000276.1:0-5514 GCA_964503115.1 uncultured bacterium | reverse complement strand
TAAGTTGCCCGTGCCCTTCGAGACACTCGCTCCGCTCGTTCCTCAGGAACACGGGCATGGGTTGCTGTATTCGACTTGGTGGGTGATCCCAAAATCCGCGTTCCCGAGGAAAGGCCACCGGGCCCTGTCTCGGAGGGCGCGGATTCCAGGAACATGGAATCGCTCGACTTAGGTATAAGTACCTGCTTTTTATTGTGGTGTCCGTACGGGCATTGATTGCCGGTTAAAAAGAGAAAACTCCCAACCATAACTACAATGTCGCACACCCCTTAGCGTGATCGAACTTGCCTTCGAGTGGCAAATGTACTAAAATACAACTACTTAAGTGACAGCATCTAAGTTGGTTTCATCTTTTTGTTCAAGGATGTTTTTTTGCAATTATTGAGGTTGGGGTTTTATGAGTGATCCTCAAACAATAGGTCGGTACGAAATTCGCGGTCTGGTGGGGCACGGAGGTATGGGAGTGGTGTATCGCGCCTGGGATCCGGTGATAGGCCGGGAAGTGGCGCTCAAACGGCTCGACCTCAAGGACTTCAGCGAAGCGCAGGCCAAAGAGATAAGGGAGAGGTTCAGGCGCGAGGCGATGGCCGCCGGTAGACTTAACCATCCGAACATCATCACCGTTTTTGACGTCGGCGAGCAGGACGGAGAAGCTTTTATAGCAATGGAATACGTAAAGGGCAGCAGCCTCGATAAGGAGTTGTCCGAAGTAGCTCATCCGCCTCTTGGTCGCGTGGTCGAGGTAATAATCGCTATTGCGGAGGCGTTGGATCACGCCCATGGCCAGGGGATAATTCATCGCGACATCAAGCCGGGCAATATCCTGCTGCCGGAGAGCGGCGGTGTGAAGGTCACGGACTTCGGCATCGCTCGCATCGAGGATCTGCGCATGACTCAGGAAGGCGCCATGCTCGGATCGCCCAGCTATATGAGCCCCGAGCAAATTCTCGGCAAGGAGATAGATCGCCGGAGCGACGTTTTTAGTTTGGGAGTAATTCTGTACATAATGCTGACGGGGGAAAAACCTTTCCCGGGCGACAGCCTCGCCACGCTGAGTTACCGGATAGTGCAGGAGGATCCGAAGCCTCCGTCGCAGTTGGTTCCGGGCCTTGATCCTGCAATAGACGACGTAACTTCGCGCGCTTTGGCCAAGGACCCCGCCTTCCGTTACCAACGGGCTTGCGAGTTTGCCGAGGCGTTGAACTCCGTAATCGGTAAGATCAATGACACACAAACATTGATTGCTGAGAAAGGCGCCGGCGGCGGCGATTCGACCTTCCCCACTGTTACGGTGGTACCGATAGATGAAGGCTGGAAATTGGGCGAAAAGCTCAAGCGGTGGGCGCCCCGGGTGGCGGCGGTGTTGATAATTGCCGTTCTGGCGGTGGTGGCTTGGCAATATTCGCGAGAGTATTTCCGGCAGGCAGGCTCCGCGACCGGAATCATACCGTCAACTCCCGCCGTAGCGGCCGGCAGGCAAAACACGTATAAACCACTTGGAATAGTGCCGCGACCGTACATTCTTTGGCGCGACGCAATTGCGGCTCGCGCTGATGGAAAGCAAAAAAAGGCGCTTAAGATGCTGACGGAGCTAACCATGCTTAGCCCCGAAGACGCCGAAGCTCACCTCGAACTCGGCAAAGTGCAGCAACGACTCGGTGACGTTCGCAAAGCTCTTCAGTCATACCGCCGTGCGTTGAATCTTGATCCAAGTCTTTGCAACAACCCGGCGCTTGTGGCGGACCTGGTGGCTATATTGGGGACGAATCGCGGGCATGACGCGTCCGGTATAATTGCGGAATTTATCGGAGATCCTGCGGAAAAAGCTCTTGTCGAGGCGGCAGCAGGCTCGAACGCGGCGCGCAGCCGTGACGCCTCGAAAACCCTCGTTAGAATATGGCGCCTCAGGCTCGAAAAAAATTCCAACGATTTAGATACCAGGTTGAATGTCGCCAGAACGCTTTACCGTCTTAAGGAATTTTCGGATGCTCTTAAAGAGTACGGCATCGCCATAAAAATCCGGCCCGAGGTGCGAAGTGACGCCGAGATAATCCTGAACGTCATCGAGCTTCTCGATTCGCGCCATCACAAGGAAGCGGAGAAGCTGTTGATCCAATTCGGGCCGCCGGCGCTCGACGCGCTTCGAAAGGTCGGGTCGGACAGAAGCGCAAAGATGCAAAGACACGCTCGAGACGTGTTCAAGTCCATACTCGAGGAACAACGAAGCGCAGAGACTCAAAACGCTCAAGCTCCACTCGAACTGGCGTTCCTGTATGAAGAAAGCGGTGATCTCGAAGCATCGATGAGAGCGCTTTCCGAAGCTGTTGACCGCGATCCTTCGCTTGGCGCCGACTCGAAGGTTATAGCGCTGCTTATGAAGGCGCTCGAGCGAAAAGACCCTGCTGCGGCAAAAAAGATTCTCGTCTCGAAAATAGGCAAGGCCGCGGTCCCGGCGCTGGAAAACGCGCTTTCGAGCGACAATCACTATCTGCGCCTGAATGCTGTCGCGGTGCTCAAGGATTTGAATGAAGGCGACAGGATCGATATGGCGGATATTTGGGCGAGAGACCTTACCGACGAAAAGACGAATTGCAGGGAAAAAAAGGAAGCCGCCGAAAACCTGGCAACGATGGGTACCAAGAAGGCCGTTAAAATTATTCGGGAGGCCCTCGACGATGCTAAGGTGCGCCGCTGCGGGCTCGCAAAATTCAAAAATTATCTCAAACAGGCGGAGAAAAATATTCGGAAATAAATATGAAACACAAGAAACAATTAAACCTGCTCGAGGACATAAAAAAGTCTCCTAAGGAACTGGTAAAAACCGTCTGGAGAGAATTTCCTGAGTTCCACAAAGCTCTCCGCTCGGAAGGTTCCAAGGAGAGGGTTCGATATAACGTTCAGGAATATTTTTTGGCAACCGCCAGGGACCTTAATTTACATTCCCCTTCCCTGCACCCGCTGGAAATATACAATGCCCGGCAGTGTTTGCGGGTGCTTAACAATGTTTTCAGCGACGAAAACGAGCAGATGAGCGGCTATAGCGCTCTTTCGTATCTTATCAGACTTGCGCGGGGAGAGAAGAAGGTTTTCGAGGAAATAAAGGCTGGATTCATAGTCGAATTCCTTCACTTGCTTCGAGGCGCGGTCGGATCGAGCGGCATATACGAGACCGACCGGCCCTGGTCTTTTCACCGTATGGAAGGTCGGAAAGCGGCGCGGCTACGCTCGAAGGTGCTGGACCGCATGTCGAAGGAGTCAAGGATATACATCGAGAGATACACCAACGGACTGGACCCCGAAGTGGTCGAGCAAAGAAAACACAGGGTGCGAAAAATTGCCAAGGCCATGGGCGCCGGTATGAAGGATTGGAACAACTGGCGTTGGCAGGTCGGGCACGTTTTCAAAACCGCCGATGAGGTTGAGCGCTTCATTCAAATATCGAGTGATGAGAGGCAGGCCATCGAAGAAGCGCATGCCAACAGGGTGCCTTTCGGAATTACGCCTCATTATTTGTCGCTTATGGATCCCGAGCCTTCCGAGCGAGACCGCGCGGTGAGGGCACAGGTGATCCCGGACCTCGAATTCGTCCGAAAGACCGTCGAGTTCAGGTGCAGCTCACGGGAAGAACTCGATTTTATGGCCGAAAGAGATACGGCGCCGGAAACTCTCATAACCCGCCGGTACCCGATGATAGCCATCCTCAAGCCGGTTAACACGTGCCCGCAGATTTGCGTCTATTGCCAGCGTAATTGGGAAATTTACGAAGCTATGTCACCACAGGGATGGGCGAGCAGTAAAGAGATAGACAGCGCCATCGAGTGGATAAGAAAAACCGATACGCTGACAGAGGTGCTTATAACCGGAGGCGATCCCGCTCTTTTACCAGACAGAAGGCTCGAAGCGCTCCTCAAGCGTTTGGCGGCATTCGATAATATACAAAGGATAAGGGTCGGAACGAGAATCCCGGTAACCGTACCACAAAGAATAACCGATAAGTTTGCCGATCTGCTGTTTCGGTTCCACAAACCCGGGCGAAGGGAAGTGTGCGTCGTTACGCACTTCGAGCACCTGTTCGAGATAAGCTCCGAAAGCGTCGAGGCGGTGCAGAAAATTCGGAAACGCGGTATAAGCGTGCTCAATCAACTGGTTTACACTTATTTCAACTCGCGCCGCTTCGAGGCCGTCGCCACGAGGATGGCGCTGAGACTCATCGGGGTGCTTCCGTATTACACATTCAACACCCAGGGAAAAGAGGAAACCCACCGCTATCGGGTGCCGATTGCGCGGCTGCTGCAGGAAAACAGCGAAGAAAGCCGAATGGTGCCGGGATTGCTGCGATCCGACAAGCACGTCTTCAATATGCCCAGAATCGGGAAAAACTACCTCCACGGGTGGCAGAACCACGAAATAATTATGATAAGGCCCGACGGCGGCAGAACGTGGATGTTTCTGCCGTGGGAAAAAAACATACATCTCGCCGATATGTTCGTTTACCACGATGTCCCGATCCTGGATTATATATTGCGCCTCGACCGGGACGGCGAAGACATAAACATATATAGAAATATCTGGTATTATTTCTGATTCTTTCACAAGCTCTTAGGAGCGCGGAACGCGTCTCTGTCGGGAATGGTCGTTTTGAGTCTACCGATGCAGGAGATCCGTGAGGACGTGAAGAAGACGATCGGCAAATTCATCGGGGTTGGCGCCGGTGCCTTTATTTATATATTTTGCGGGTTTGGTATAGCTGAGGACTTTCTTGAATGTCTCGTCGCATTGCTTGGCGGTGAAGAAAAGAATCGGGATGGGTTTTTTAAATTCGTAGCCTTTTTCGATGGCGCGCATGGCTATCGCGGCGTTGACGCCGTTTATTATCGGCATGTTAACATCGAGTATAACTAGGTTGACGGCCCTTTTTTGCTGGAATTGTTCGACCAGTCGGGTGAGGAATTCCGAGCCGTCCTGGCACTTGGTGACCCACTCGGCCATACGGCGCTCTTCCATAATTTGGGCGATGCGGTTGATGAGCGCCTTAGAGTCTTCGGCGATGAGCACCTTTTCGAGGGTACGCAGCTTTTCCGGCTCGGCGATGTCCCCAAGATTCATCCCGCAATTGGGGCAACGCCACACCTCATCACCTTCAACGTACATTATAAAAGGCGTAACCGACACCCCACAGCTGGGGCAGTATTTATCGGAGACTTCTTCCGGCACGAACCTTTCCTACGAGTTTATTTTATCCTCGATTCGAGCAGGACGCAACTTTGGGAATTTCAGGATGACATGTTGATTACGTTTTATCGAAGTGTTGAATCGCATTCTCGGTTCTGGTAAAATCTCTGCAAAATTGCAGAAACTTGCTGCGCCCGGTATCGGGCGGAATAAGCCCATACCGTACCTTGAATAAATAAACAAACCGGAGGATGGAAGTAATGCTTAAAAATCTGAATTTCCTGTTCCAACAAAGCGTTAAAACATGGGGCGACCGTGTGGCACTGCGCCAGAGAACACCCG
>CAZDAF010000275.1:0-5519 GCA_964503115.1 uncultured bacterium | reverse complement strand
CCACTACGGAAACCAACTAAATCAAGCCCAACCTACTCGCCTTGACAACATGCTTACTAATAGGTAATTATTCATAGGTTTGCCGGAGGCATTTCCAGAGAGGATATATGTGCCGCCGGAACAGCCTTCGGGAGGTAAAAATGCTCAAACAATACCTGATGACCCCGGGACCGACGATGGTACCCGAGCGGGTGCTTTTGGCGATGGCACAGCCCATTATTCATCATCGAACTCCCGCTTATGGCGCGGTGCTTGAAAATGTTCGCGCGGGGCTGAAGGGACTTTTCGGCACTCAACAGGAAGTTCTCATCTTTGCGTCCACCGGCACCGGAGCTATGGTGGCATGTGTTTGCAACCTGCTAAGCCCCGGAGACCGGGCGCTGTGCATCAGAAGCGGTAAGTTCGGCGAAAGATGGGCCGAGATATGCGAAGCGTATGGTGTCGAGCCGGTGAACGTCGATGTCGAATGGGGCCGGGCCGTCGATCCCGGCGTAGTGGATTCCGTACTCTCAAAGGAAAAAAATATCAAAGCGGTATTAGCTCAAGCCACCGAAACGTCGACGGGAGTTTTGCACCCCGTGAAGGAACTGGTGGAAGTGGCTCACAAGCATGACGCAGTTATCGTTGTTGACGGCATAACGGGCGTCGGGGTATTCGATCTGCCGATGGACGAGTGGGGTATCGATGCGCTTCTTACCGGCAGCCAAAAGGCGCTCATGCTGCCGCCGGGACTGGGGCTTTTGGCTTTCGGCGACCGTGCGTGGAAGTTGGCTGAAAAAAGCACCTGCCCGAAATATTATTTCGATTGCCGCAAGGAACTCGGGAAAGTCGAAGCCAACTCCAGCGCCTTTACGTCACCGGTCAGCCTGGTCATCGGGCTGGGCGAAAGCCTTGCCATGATGAAAGAAGAGGGTTTTACCGACATGTATGCTCGTCACGACTTGCTGGCGCGCGCCACTCGAGCTGCCGTCGGGGCGCTGGGGCTTGAGTTATATGCGTCGAAATCGCCTTCAAACTCACTGACGGCAGTAAAAAACGGCGCGATGAACGCTGGGAAAATAGTATCGACCATGCGAGACATTCGCGGCGTCACTATCGCCGGAGGACAAGCTCAGGCGAAGGGAAAAATATTCCGCATTTCACACATGGGTTATGTCGACTCATGGAATATTATAATGACCATAGCCGCTCTGGAGCAAACGCTCAAAGAAATGGGGCATTCTTTCGATCTCGGCGTTGGGCTGAAGGCGGCTATCGAAGTAATCAGCGGAGGATAAAAATGGCGCCAAAAGTTCTCATAAGCGACAAGATGAGCTCTCGATCCGAAGAAATATTGCAGGACGCCGGCATTGATGTCGAGGTGAAGACAGGTCTCGCCCCGGATGAGCTCAAGGAAGTTATCCCGGATTTCAACGGGTTGGTGGTACGTAGTGCCTCGAAGGTTACCGCCGATATAATCAAATCCGCCACCAACCTCAAGGTTATAGGCCGAGCGGGCATCGGCGTGGACAACATCGACACCGACATCGCCACCGACCGAGGCATTGTCGTGATGAATACTCCCGGTGGAAACTCGATAGCCGCCGCAGAGCACACTTTAAGCCTGATGATGGCGCTGGCACGGCATATTCCTCAAGCATGTAAAAGCATGAAATCGAGCAAGTGGGAAAAGAGTAAATTTGCCGGCGTCGAGTTGTACCAGAAAACCTTGGGGATAGTGGGTCTGGGAAACATCGGCCGCATAGTGGCGGATCGCGCCATCGGTCTGAAAATGAAAGTAGTGGCCTATGATCCACTGGTGACACAGGAGAAGGCCGCCGAAATGGGCGTCGAGCCGGTGAGTTTCGACGAATTGCTCGCCCGAAGCGATTTTATTACGCTGCACGTTCCAAAAACCGACGACACCATCGGGCTTATCAACAAGAAAACCATAGCGAAGATGAAGAACGGCGTGCGTTTAATAAACGCCTCTCGCGGCGTTGTTATCGTCGAGGAAGACCTTGCGGAGGCGCTTGCCTCCGGCAAAGTTGCCGGCGCCGCTATTGACGTTTTCATCAAAGAACCGCCCGGCGACAGTCCGCTGATAGGTCTGGACAACCTCATCTGCACCCCGCACCTCGGCGCAAGCACCTCCGAAGCGCAAGAAAGAGTCGCTATCACCGTTGCAAATCAGATCGCCGATTACCTCCTGCGAGGCACCATAACCAACGCGGTGAACGTGCCAAGCGTCAGCGGCGAAATATTGCAAGTACTCAAGCCATACATCCGCCTCGCCGAATGCATCGGATCCCTGCAAGGCCAGCTTATCGAAAGCTCGATAAAATCCGTCGAAATCGTATACTCCGGCAGGGTGACGGAATACGACACCACGCCGCTGACATTAAGCATGCTACGAGCATTGCTCGCTCCCGCCCAGGAGGATGTCAACTATGTCAACGCACGTCGTGTGGCTGAAGAAAGAGGTATCGGCGTCCAGGAAACCACAAGGCGTCAATCCGAGGATTTTGCCAGTTATATACAACTCAACACCAAAACTACGCGCGCTCCTCACAGTATAGGCGGCGCCCTATTCGGCCATGAAGAACCTCGTATTGTCATGCTGGACGACGTTTATCTCGACGCTATACCGCAAGGCAGGGTGCTGGTCATGCGCAATTACGACCAACCGGGCGTTCTGGGCGAAATATGCACTCTACTTGGAACGTATAATATTAACATCAACCGACTCCAGTTGGGTATGCCGCAGAAAGGCGGAGATACCGCCATCAGCTTCATAAACATCGACAGTAAAGCTCCCGAAAAAGTGCTGGAGGAAGTTCGTCAAATCGAGAACGTATTGTTGGCAAAGCAGGTTAATTTCGATGCCTAGCTTAGTCATTATAGGTACCCAGTGGGGCGATGAGGGAAAAGGGAAGGTGGTTGACCATTACTCTTCCCGCGCCCGGCTCGTCGTGAGAGTTCAGGGCGGTAACAACGCCGGACATACCGTGATCGTCGGGGACCGCAAAATCATACTACACCTCATACCGTCGGGGATACTGCACGAGGGAGCTCAATGCATCATAGGTAACGGCGTCGTTATCGACCCTGCGGTCTTGCTCTCGGAAATCGACAAACTGACCGCCGCCGGCGATAAGGTTACTCCCGAAAACCTCGTTATATCGCACGCCGCGCATGTCATCATGCCGTACCACAAGGCCATCGACACGGCTCGCGAAACAAAGCGTGGTAAAAACGCTATCGGCACCACCGGACGCGGTATAGGCCCTTCATACGAAGACAAGGCATGCCGCGCCGGCATACGCATGGCGGATTTGATCGATACCGAACTATTTCGCGAAAAGTTCAACCGAATCGTAGAAGAAAAAAACGACTATCTGGCAAAAGTACTCGGCGCCGATCCTGTGGATAGCAAAGAAGCGTTGGATAAATACATCGAATACGCAGAAATACTCAAGCCATTTGTCCAGCATGTAGTGCCCATAATCCACCGCGAATTGCGCCGTGGTTCCAACGTGCTCTTCGAGGGTGCTCAGGGAACGATGCTCGATATAGACCACGGCACTTATCCTTTTGTCACAAGCTCCAATCCCACCATCGGCGGGATATGCACCGGAGTCGGAGTTCCTCCCGTCAAGATTGATCATGTGCTCGGCATTTGCAAGACATACACCACGAGAGTGGGAGGCGGACCGTTCCCTACCGAGCTTGAAGATAATATTGGCAATAAACTTCGAGACGCCGGCGCAGAGTACGGTTCCACCACCGGCAGGCCGAGAAGATGCGGATGGCTGGACGCCGTCGTGTTACGCTACGCCGCAATGATTAACGGTCTGACCAGCCTGGCACTCACCAAACTGGACGTGCTATCGGGCATCGACCCGTTGCGTATATGCACCGGTTACCATCGAGAGGGCAAAGACCATTTCGGGGAGTTCGATTTCCGACCCGAAGCGCTGGAGAATGTGACACCGATTTTCGAGGAACTGCCGGGTTGGACCGAAGACATCAGCGCAGTCAGGGAAATTACCGATCTGCCCGAGCAGACGCGTAGATATTTAAGAAGAATCGAGGAAATTGCCGACATTCCCATCGCCGCCATAAGCGTCGGGCCGGGCAGGGACGAGACCATACACGTACTTGACCCCTTCCAGGCCATAGAAGAAACTCCGCCGGCGGGAAGAATTTGGTATTGATTGCCCTATAGGACATCTTGCGTTATCTTACTTTGTAGTTCAACCTATTTTTCCTAAACCATTCGGGTCGTTAGCTCAGCCAGGTAGAGCATCGGACTTTTAATCCGGTGGCCGAGGGTTCGAATCCCTCACGACCCACTTTATTTTCAACTATTTACGCGCAGGCGTCTCTGACGAAAATCTCCGTGTATCACCTCGTGTATCACCTCTTTGCACCGCATCAAGAAGATCTTCGGTATCCACCGTGTCGTACCGGCGAAAAACGGACCTTGTTTTATGGCCCGTGATGGCCATTATCACGTGGTCATGAACACTTGCTCGCCGCATTCGCGTAACAAAGGCGTGACGGAGATCGTGGAAACGGAGGTCTTCTATACCAGCCCTTCTCAATGCACTTTTCCAGGCTCTTTTGAAATAGCTAATTGATTTGCCGCGATAATTGAATACATGATTGGTCTTTATCGAACGAGGGAGTGTTTTGAGGTATTCATCTAAAACTGGACTGATAGGAATTTTTCTGCCGAAGCCCGTTTTCGTATTTTCTCCCTTGAGATAGATCATTTTTTCTTGTAGGTCAACTTGGTTCCAGGTCAGGTTCAAAATTTCGCCTTTTCTCATGCCGGTCTCATATGCGCACAAGATCAATCCGCGCAGGTGGGGTGAAGCAGCATCAAGTAATCGGCAATATTCATCTTCGGTGAGATTGCGATCTCGTACGTTATCCTCTTTTAGTAGTTGTACGTGGGGTAATGGCTTAGTTATATCGATTACTCCCATTTTGTGAGCTTCTCTTAGCATGTTTTTCATTGTTGCCAGTTCTCGATTGACTGTTGCGTTGGAAATGTTGTCGTGAGGATGTCGATTAGAGATAGTGTTTTTACGTTGGTTGATATAGCGCAGAATGTCTCTTTTTGTGATTGCATGCAGGAAAAAGTCACCGAAGAATTTATCCAAGTGCTTGACGGACAATTCGACTCTATCAATTGATTTCAAGCCCTGTAACCGCTTAAGGCCAAGATATTCCGCAGCCCACTCACTAAATCCGACCTTCTTTTTCTGCCACTCAAAAAATTCACCTTTTGCAGCTTCAAGTCTCCATTGAGCTAGGTAGAGCTCCGCCTCATTTCGTGTGCGAGCAGGGGTCACTTTTACAATTAATTTTCCGTTGGCAGCGAAGCGAGCGTAATACCTCTTGACGCCATCTTTTGTGGTTCGTACAAAGACGCCCATAGTAGTATCACCCCCTCTCCGTGCCGGTTGCATCATCTTCCGAATTGTAGCTCGTGAAACGACCTGGAGCAATCTCCCTCTTTTTTATCCATG
>CAZDAF010000274.1:0-5535 GCA_964503115.1 uncultured bacterium | reverse complement strand
GGAATATTCCGTCTCCCCTTCGATTCTCACGCTTGCCCCTGCTACCGTGTTGGGGAGCCAGGCGTCATCGAAAACCGCCCCGACGATACTGCCCGTCTGAGATCCTTCGCCCTCTCCGGGGGGATCATATAGTCCCGGCACGTTGGGCAATTCATTAATATATACTTTTTCCACCGTATTCAGGTTAGAGTCAGAGAAGCAATCCATCACCAGAAGCCCTTCAGGTGTAATACGTGCCGGGCCGGTGACTGAAAAGTGGTATAAGTGAGTTACGTCGCTTACCATTCCGACGGGCTGATCCTCGTATCTGCCCACGACCATGAGCGGAACTGATTCGCAGGCCTTGAGTGAGGGGTATTCGGGAATTATTCCAATCGTGTTGGGATCAACCTTATGCAGGTCGAAAGTTACCCACTCGGGAGACATGAGCCGGGGGGGGTAAGGAAAATCCGATTCCGGCTCCAAATATGCGGAGATCGCAACGTTTCCCGGTTCCAGTGTGGTTATCGTAGATGTATAGAGTCCTCCTCCCTGGTCGATAATAGGTCCGAATTTATCGATAGGCTTGGGAGTGCCTATTATCATTATATCGTCAACATAGGCGGCGTCCTGATCGCCGGTTGAACCTTCATAACGGTCCATTACGGCGCGCCATTGTATGATCGTATTTTCGGTCATATTAATTCGTGGGTCGCACGACAGGCATACCTTGTGCTCCGTCCAGGTATTTTCTTCCACGTCCGAGGAATTCCAAACCGGGATAAATGAATACCCATTATTGTTGGAAACCTCGCACAGCCATCTGTGTTCGGGCTCCTCGCCATTTGGATTTGCAAGGCTCAATGTCTTGGTATAGGCGATAAGCCATACATTTTCGTAACCGGAAAGGTCTACTACCTTCCTGAGTATATAAGGCTCCGCATCTCCAGTGGACAAACGGGATATTAAGGCGTACTGATCCGACCCGTCGTGCCCCTGACCGCGATCTACTATGACGTCCGGCGCCGAGCCCATCTGATCCTGCAAGACATCATCAGTCTCAGGAAGCGGAACAGTGCTCATTTCCTGACTGTCCGATGGGGCAACGCATACCGAAAAGGGAAATCCCTGCCCCGGCGGTATTTGCTGGAAGTCATCGCCCACAGCGATGGAGTCGCAAATGCCGTCAACACCGGCGAATATTTGATTGTCACTGATACTATCATCATTTCCCGGAGACGTTTCCAGAATATTATTCAAACCGGCCAAGATACATAGTTGATTAGCTTTACCATATCCGACCGAAATAACCTGATTGTCCGCCGGATCGGCAGTGGTATCGCAGATGCCGTTTGGACCGCTGAGTATGCGATCCGCCGGATCAAAATCCGAAGGGTAAAAACCTGTGGGATGGGCCTCGAAGTCCGTTTCGAAAATAATCGGGATGCCACCTACGGCAACGTTATCCAAGTAAAAGTATTCTTCCACATCCGCTGCAAAAGTGAACCTTATATAGAAACTGGACGAATGATCCGCGTCGGAATCCGCTCTGATATTAAACTTTTCAGGCATTAGAAGATTTGTTTGGGGCGGAAAACAAGACCCGGCTCCTTGTGGGCAGTTTAGTCCTTCTCGACCCTCACCGTGTTGTATGGTTTTCCATGAATCGCCGAAATCGGTCGAATAATCGACCTGAAAATAAGCGCCCCTATCGGGATCGCCGACGAAACCCCACTCGTAGCTTAAATTCACAAATCTATGCCCTATAAGATCTACCGGTTTTCTGATGGTTGTATAATTACTTAAGCCGTCTCCCTGGATGAAAACGTGTCTATCCTGGAAGAAACCGAACTTGTAACCGCACGAGATGTATGTGCTACCGGTTACAACCTCCCAAGTGCCGTCGTTCGGGCATTTCATTTCAAATTCGTCTATAAAAGAATTGTGTCCCACCTCGTAACCCTGATCCGAACCGTCGATACCGGCCACATTATTGCGTCTGGACAACAACTTGATTCTATCCGCGTAACCCTCAACTCCGACACCGCCTTGCTTGACATCTATCTGCAAGTTGACGGTATCCCCTGCATTGGCGGCTGATGTTTCCGGAAATATTGTGATCTCGTCCGGGAAATTGGGATCGTAATATAGAGCGTTCATATCGAAATACAATGGTTGTGTACCACATGCCACCCAGATTCCTTCACCTGAATCCCAGCACTCGTCAACGCATTTTGCAGGGTCGCCCGGCAAATAGGCCATGACGGTATTTGGCCCGTATCCCGGATGGAAGACCACCATTGAGGTTCCTTCTGGATATTCTCCGTAATCGAGGCGGCTGTCGGAGGCCACTCGATCCACATAATCGGTTCCACCGTCCTGCCCATTGTCAAAATACCCTGAGCCGGATTTTCTAGTAAAGACGGGCGAGAGGCCTACCCTCGGCGACCCATCGGCGTCAAGCACTTGAACGGCCAGCGCTATCGGATCCCATCCCGAAGACTCGGACCTTTCCCGAACCAGCAAGAAATCCTGGGGAGGATCCACCTTGACGAAGTCTACCGGTTTACCCAGCGGTCTGCCGGCGCATAGTAATGTTGGTATATCTTTTTGCGCCGAATAAGGAACGTCGTCGGAAGCGGCGGACGTATCTAAAAGCATATTCGATCCAACGGTGATCATTTCGGTGTATGGCTTGCCCTCGTTAAGAGGTATCACCTGTACATCGTCAGTGACAGCTTCCGTTTGGCATATTCCGTTCGGGCCGGTGGTGATACCGTCGTTGTATGGCGACAAGGTGTCGTCCCCGCCAAGGCTCATAGTATCTTGCGTGCCGTTTGATCCCCAAGTAATTGCTAATGCGTAAGGTTCACCCCGCCCAAAGGGTATTCTCTGGATGTCGTCGGAGGCGGCAACCGTATCTGCTATGCCGTTCGGCCCTGTTGTAAGATGTTCAAAATCAAACGTTATAGCCTCCATAAGACCCACATCGTATAGATCTATTGCCCCATTCCCGTTGGTGTCCGCCTGGAGACCGCCGACGTTTATCGGCATGTAGCCGGTGTTCCCGATTTCTCCCTCGACAAGAAATCTCATCTCGGCGGCATCGAACACATCGAAATCACCGTCGCCGTCGAGATCCAGATATTGAGAGAGACCGGTGGTGGTCTCAGGTGGTTCTTCAACGGGCACGATGGCGGATAGGCCGACAACAAAGGAGCTGGTTATATCCTCACCCGTGCAATTGATTACTTCAACTACACTTACTTCAAGTTTGTGAGACATAATGTCACCCACTGGAGGCGCACTGTCTTTCAAGAAGAAAACAATATCCGCAATATGCAAACCCGTTCCTCTCGCACAGGCGTCACCGTCATGGCGCTCTTCCAGGATTATCTCGTTGAGAAAAGCACGAGGACGAATCGAGGGGCGGTCTAGATCTACGGAAGTTCCCGCCTCCACCCATAACGGAACGGCGAGCTCGGGAGGGTAGCTTATCGAGATTTTATAAGCTTGCACGTCCTCTATGCCGGTGGTGAGAAGAACTTTTACCTTAAATTGTTCTCCTGGAGCTATGTCCCCACTTGGCGCTTCGAGATCAAATTGCCCCGCCAATGCGTGGGATACACCCACAAGTAAAATCACCAGCGCAATTATCATGCCATTAAAAGCTGAACGCTTCATTACTCTCTCTCCTTCGCCGCCGGTTATCGGTTCTTTTTTTTTCCACCAAGTTGGTTGCCATTCAACAACGCTATTTAGTTATAACCTTATCAGATTTTCGTACTTTTTTCGAGCCTTTTGTGTTTACGACGACCGCCCTGGCGGTGTTTCCTGAAACGCGAGAAATTCTTGCTTCGGTCACCGGAACGGTCTTATTCCCCAAGGGCATTCCGGTTTTGGGGTGTTTTACGATTTTATCGCGGAATATTATGAATTTCGTTCCGGCCTTTATTGGCGCACGCGATTTAAATTTCGCCTGGATATTTCTACCTTGCAGGCTTGCCAGTTGGCCCTGGACCAGCGGGAACTGGTTGCGAATCTTCACCGACAACCCCCTCATCAGGGCCATTAATTTCTTCAGCGTTATCGGCTTCTGACGGGTATACGCGTCCTTTTCCGCGAGTATTTTCCCGCTTTGGACATCCACCAGGCGACCGTAGACCTCGATTGAGCCGGGGGTTTCGTGAACAAACCCGAGCAGCACCACTTCCGCGGCTGTGAGCTTTCCGGCCCGGACGGCGCTTGACTGGCTGGTTAAACCCGCCTTGCTGAGTTTCAACTCGCGAATAACTTTATCTATCTGCGTCCGGTCCACCATTTTGAATCGACCGCTTTTCTTTAAGTACTTAAGCAGGTCTTCGTGAGCCACTTCCGCGAGGTTTACCTTGCCTTTCAGATGGAACGGCAGCATCGAAAGGCCCATACGGCTGCCAACCCGCCTGACCACAGGAACTCTGCGGATGACGGTTATGCGTTTCTGAGACGCCTCACCCAAGCCGTTTTTTCCGACTATGGTGATTCTATTCCTGCCACGGTGCAGGCGACGCAAATAATTGAAATATACCTTCCGGGCGGGTTTGTTCATGAGCGAGCGTCTTCCGACGACAAGCTTCTTGACGCCCGAAGGATCGTATGCCAGTCCCTCGAGGTAAAAGGACTTGAAATAAACCGATTGTTTGCTTGTCAGGCCCTTGACCTTGATAACGGGTCCGCGTTTCTTTTGGGCTTGAGCTGTCTCGACCACCCACCTGGCCAGGAGCGGCCCCTGAACGTTGTGGCGGTTGAACAAGCCCGCCAGGCTCGATTCCCCATATCTACCCTCCTGAACAGGTTCTTCTCCAACCGACACGACCCCGGTGGTCTTGTTGCCGAGCGAGTCGGTAACCTCGAATGTCACCTTGCCCTTGGCGTCCACTCGTACCACCGCCCCGAAGTTTCCGTCCGGTCCCGGCACAAGTTCGAGCTTGCCCAGTCGAACGGCTTCTACTCCCGCCGGGTCGACGGCCCACCCTTTGATGCTCATGCGGGCGGGAGAACCGGGCGCCATGCTCGATTCGCCTATGCTGACCGTCGGGCCCGCTGTGTCGCTGACAACGACAAATTTCTTCTCCGCAGTGTTACTCGATAAGTCCTCTGCGGTGATTTCAATCTCGTTTTCACCCTCCTCGAGGGATATTTCGCGCTCGATCTCGATGGATTTGGTCGCAATGGGGATAACCTCCGCATCGCCGCCGATGGCAACCGAAGTTATAAATCCGTCGTCTGCGGCGGTTACCTTGACGGTAATGGCCGCTTCCCGTGTCCGTTCGGGCAATGAACCGACCGAAATCGTCGGCGCCATCGTATCGCCTCCCTGCCGGTCGATATGTTCCTTGCGAGCTTTATCCAGGAAGAACTGCGCTTTGGCGCTTTCGACGGTGGAGAGGCTGCCTTCCAGTTCTCTTACGGCGGCATCGATTTCGCCCAGCAGGTAATGGCCGACACCCATCTCGCGATGCGGGAAATAATCGGTGAGGTGCATACCGTAAGTACGTGCTCGGCGCTGATCCTCGC
>CAZDAF010000273.1:0-5573 GCA_964503115.1 uncultured bacterium | reverse complement strand
CCCTGTTTCATAAAGTGGGGCAGGGCGGCATAAAACCCGTGCAGAGTTCCCCAGAAATTCACGTTCATCTGCTTGTGCCACTCTTCGAGAGAGACGTTTTCTATATTACCCATCAGCGCGTATCCCGCGCCGAGCAGCATAACGTTCAGACCCCCGGTGAGTTCGATTGCCTTTTCCACAAGCGTTTGCACTTCATCCTGCCTGGTGACGTCGGCGGGCACGATATGCGTTTCGGCGCCCAATTTTCGCGCGCGGTCGGCAGTCTTATCAAGCGCTTCGAGGTTGCGTCCACTGAGCACCAGCTTAGCGCCTCGTTTGGCGAAAGCCACAGTCGCCTCGCTGCCGATTCCGCCGCTTGCGCCGGTGATAACCACGGTCTTGCTTCTGAAATCAAAACGCCCCATTTTATTACCTCCAAAAAAAGTTAAAGCGATATTTTTTCACTTTGCAGGTCAGACTGAAGTATTATAGGTTTTGCGCCGGTTTTCAAGGATATGATCACCTTGTTTTCATTCGGTCGGAAGTTGGGGAGCCGGTGGGGTTGATCGGGCGGGTCAAAAAGCGCCAGATGAGTCATCAACCTGCGCAAATGTGCGGCGCCGGCGCCGAATGGCACTTCCCCCGTCGAACTCGCCAGCCTCACCAGACAGCCGTTTTCGATAAACATTTTCGCATATCCGGCGGCTTTGCTTATCGCGTTTTCGAGAGCTTCGTCGTCCCTGCCTCGGACATAACCGGCGGTGTCGAGGACGACCGATATGGTCGGGAGATTTTCCGCCCGGGTCTCTTTGGATATTATCGAATCCGTACGCGCGGTGGCTTTCCAATGAATACGCCGCAGGCTGTCTCCATCCGTGTAAGCGCGCAATGCGAACAAGTCCGGGCCTTCACCATGCGCTCCGAAATTCTCCGCAGTCCCCTTCTCAGCGCCTGATGCGGCTTGCTTGTCCACTTCCGCGGGCCTCGGAAAAACTAAAATTTGGTCGGGAATTTTTATCAACCTTATCTTTTCGAAAAAGCCGAAGGGAAATTTCGTTGCCAGCTTGACCTTTCCAAGCGGTAACCTCCCGCGCCGTCGGGCTTTGTATATCCCGTCTCCTGCCGTTCGGCCTCGTGGCGGAATTTGTATGAAAAAAGCTTCTCGAACGGCCTCGATGCGTCCTTCCCGGATGCGTATCCCATAAGCGGTCAACCATCGCCGGGGATTTGTTATGGAATAATGTATTCTGAATTCCTTCCCGGCCCATACCTCGGAAGGAAGGATGCGTTGGAGGCGGAGCCGCCGGACAAATTCCTCGCTTAAAACTCCGCTCGCCACTATTATCCCGAGCATTACGGCGATTATTAAATAAAGGAGGTTATTGCCTGTGTTAATGGCGGCTATTCCTACGGCAAAGATAAAGCCCGTAAAAAACCAGCCCTCTCTCGTTATTCGAAGCGCACGATCGTAAACCTGGAACGTCCCCGATGCGCGCCGTCTGATTTTTTCGAAGATATCAAATCGGTACCGGGACTTCATCCAATAAATCTCGCAGGGTTTGTCTGGCGGTATTTATCCGACCGCCGGGGCCCGCCGAGTCGCCTGCGGGTATGGTGCGGTGAGCAAGCACGGGCACGGCGAGGGATTTGATGTCGTCCGGCGTGACGTAATCCCGCCCCCCGCAAACCGCGGCGGCCTTGGCGGCTTGTTTCAGCGCAAGGCCGGCTCGAGGGGATGCGCCTAACGCCAAACGGTCGCTCGAGCGGGTGATTTTAACGATATCCAGTATGTATTTAAAAAGGTCTTCTTCTATTCGCACGGTATCGGCCTTTTCCTGTAAGGCTACAACTTCCCGTGCCGAGATTACCGGCTTGATGCCGTCGACTGAAACCGAGTAGCGCATTTCGCGCAATATCTGTAATTCGGATTCCGAGGAGGGGTACCCCATGGTGGCGCTTATCATGAACCGGTCAAGTTGGCTTTCCGGCAGGGGGAATGTGCCGTGAAATTCGAGCGGGTTCTGGGTGGCTATCACCATGAAGGGCTGGGGCAGGGAATACGTGTTGTTATCCACGGTGACCTGCGCTTCGTTCATCGCTTCGAGCAGGGCCGATTGCGTTTTGGGGGTGGTGCGGTTTATTTCGTCCGCCAATAATATCCCGGCGAATATCGGTCCCGGGCGAAAATCGAACGTGCCGCTGTTGCGGTTGTATACGCTGACGCCGATGATGTCGGCGGGCAGCATGTCGCTGGTGAACTGGATACGGCGAAAATCCACGCCGATTGAACGCGCGAGCACTTGCGCCAACGTGGTCTTTCCCACCCCGGGGATGTCTTCGAGAAGCATGTGACCGCGGCCGATAAGCGCAATAACGGTCAGCCGCACTATGTCCGACTTGCCTTGTATAACCCGCCGGACGTTTTCCTCGAGGCGATTGATGAAATCATTTGAAGTCGGTTGCCTGGTCATCGCTATATCTTTTTATATGATAACCCGACAGCGATATTTTACAAATTTTCGACGAACCCCGCGTGTCCGTACGGATCCATCCGTACGGATGTCCGTACGGTAAGATATGTAAACTTTTCCATATTTGCCCTCATCCCAAGAGAGCCAACACGCCGACAACCGCGAACGCACAATATGATGAAGATGTCTGAATAGAGAGATGAAATGATAAAACATGGCAGGGCGAGGACGTTCGGAATTAACCTGCCGGCCCCCGCCTTGTCGAGTTGTGTTTGGCCCGGCAAACACCGGCCCTGGAAGGGGCGGGAAATGAGGTAGCACGTTCATTATGCAATTCGCATAGTGACTCCGGCCATATAAGCGTCCATAGAGTTATGAAAACCCACAGTCTTAAACCAACGATGACTAATTCGGCTTAATGATTGTCGAGTATTGGACATTGTAGTATTATCAAATAAGCAAGCGAACTGGAGGCATATTATGACAAAGATAAAGAGCATAATTCAAGAGGCTTCCGAACTCCCGGTGGAAGACCGCGTCATGGTAATCGACTTGTTGCTACGCACTCTCAACATGCCGAACCCGGACATTGACCGGGCATGGTCCGAAACCGCCAAGCATCGTCTTGCCGAACTGAGATCGAGGCGTGTCCAACCCATTCCTGGAAACGAGGTCTTCTCAAGGATTAAAGAACGCTTCGCACGATGAAGTTTGACTTTCATCCTGAGGCCGAGGCAGAATTTCTCAAGGCCATTTCATATTATGAAGACTGCGAGCCGGGGTTGGGAGAAGAATTTTCGCTGGAGGTTTACTCCACGGTGCAAAATATCCTGTCTTACCCGGACGCATGGCCCGTTCTGGAAGGAGATGTCCGTCGTTGTCTTGTGAACCGTTTCCCCTACGGCGTTCTTTACAGCATCGAAAACAATTGCATATATATCCTTGCGATCATGCACCTGCACAGATACCCGGAATATTGGAAGAACAGGCGATAGTGAAACACCATCGCCCCCTGTACCCCCACAAAGGGTCTAAAGAGTCCTCGCACAACGAAAACCGTTGTTGTCGGTCCTGTGGTCGGGAGTGTCCCTGACGCGGTGCGATGATCGCAAGTAGTACGGATAGTTGTCCCAGGAGCCGCCCCGGAGAACACGGGCTTCGTTATAGGACGTATGACTAATAGAATTCACTTACGAAAAACTCCTTCAGGACTCGTTTTCAGGCTATCAAACCAACGATCAAATTCGTCTTCTCCAACACGATAAGGATTCTCACGATCTAAGTGCCACCTCAATGGGTTGTTGATTATATATTCTCTTATGCGTTCCAATGAGTTTTCATCCCTGATAACATGTTCGTAATAATTTCGCTGCCAGAGCTTTTTATTGAAAGATTTCCATTTTTTCTTCTTTACGCCCCGTATATATTCGTTCGTAGTCATAGTTTTGAACCATTGAACGATTTTCGGTAGGGGCGAACCCGTGTGTTCGACCTTGCCTCCGTTCACCGGGGCAGACAGGTGGGTCTACCCCGTCTATCAGGGCAGACACGCGGGTCTGCCCCTACGACTATGAATTTGCGGCGAACAGGGGGCGGAGTTTACCCGTATGGGCCCCCATACCCCCAAAGTGTAAAAGTGTAAAAGCACTAAAGGGTAATCAGTCCCGCGCGCAACGGAAACCGACATAGTTCTTTTGGAAGTTCGGCCTGCGCCCGCGGCGGTACGATACTCGTATGTAGGACGGGTAATTAGACCATGAGCCGCCACGAAAAACGCGGTTTCTACCAGAGGGGGAACCCTTTGGATTTTTACTTGAGCCGTTGCGATAATAGTTGCTATCGTACCAGTCCGCTGTCCACTCCCATACATTCCCCGCCATATCCATTGCGCCGTAAGGGCTTGCACCGGAGGGATAAGACCCTACGGGTTTCGTCTTGTTGTGTCCGCATTGCCTGTAATTCGCCTTCGTGCAATCTATTCCTTCTCCCCACGGGTACGTTCTGCCATCAGTGCCTCTCGCAGCTTTTTCCCACTCGGCTTCGGTAGGTAATCTTTTTCCCGCCCATGAACAATAAGTTAAAGCTTGGTTCCAATCTACCCCGACTACAGGCTGCTGCGGATCTGTAAACCCATCGTATTTATTATTTGGGCTGCAAGGACCAACGCTTACACATTTAGCATATTTCTCATTGCTAACCTCATATTTATCAACAGAGAACGCATCGAGATACACTCGATGTTGTGGAATTTCGTCATTGAACCAATCTTGTTTACAATTCTCGAAATACTTTTTACACAATTGGAATGCCTTCTCTACCTGTGTGCCGCTGCTGCCCATGATGAACTCTCCCGCCGGCACACGGATCATCTCGCTGCCCTTAGCGCCGGAGGAAATGGTTGTACTACCTGTGGGTAACGGCGCCTGTCCCATGAGCTTTCGGGCGGTGTTGCTCACCGTTGTGATCAGGTCGTCTATTTCACATTTTTTGCACGTTTCTTTTGCCGAGACTTCGACCGCGGCGGTCTCGACATTTAGCAACTGGAGACTGACAATATAAGTCTGGCCAAGCTTCGAAACTTTTCCGACCACTATTTTTCCAACGCCGAGTATTCTGCCCGCTTCGACTGTGCAGCTTTCGTCTACGCAACCGGTCAGCTGGAAACCGGCCTCCCCGAGTATTTTGTCGCGGTTGGCTCGGTCTATTACAGTATATTTTTTGGCCTTGACCAGTTCATCGATCACCATATCTGTCAAAACCGCGCAATTATCCTTTGTGACGATCTTCCCACAATTGAGGTCCATTACCGCAAGAAAATTCATCACCCGCTTTTCAGGTTCGTCGTCCGCGCCGCTGCCGACGGCAAACAGGCAGAGCTTCTTGCAAAAACAAGACAACCGAGCATGTTTCACCTGAGACAAGGGATTTAAATCCCTTGTCTGTCGTAACTTTAGATATACCCGTGTTAAGCAAACCATTATTTTTGCAAGAAGCTCAGGCATATTATACAAATCAAGCCGGATACTACAATTTTTCGGGCCATTTTCCCCTCCATAAAAAAGATGAAGCTAGTGTAGTGTATCGTAAATAAGGGAACATATAAAAATTTCTCGTGTCTAAACC